>CAZRQI010000359.1:0-1921 GCA_964602025.1 uncultured Veillonellaceae bacterium | reverse complement strand
TTCATCCTCCTGGTCATGATGATGCCAGTCAAATTCGCCTTTCAGTTTGGCCAGTTTGATATAGGAGTCGTTCAGCTCGCCGACGATCTTGGGACTCCAGAATTCATGGAACAGGCTGTACTTCTGCTCCAGATTGATTTTCTCCACACGTGCCACCGCCTTCTGCTTTTATGGGATGCCCTGTTTTCGCCCGGATGCTTCAGTCAACAATGAACAGTTTCGCCCCGGTCGCCGTATAGGATCGATGCGGGTTCGCGTCATCCGCCACTTGATAGCTGACGCCGGGAGTCAGCGTAAATTTCCGGCCATCGTCCAGTTCGGTGATCAGTTCCCCTTCCAAAACCAGCAGGACATGACCTTTCTTGCACCAATGGTCGGCCAGATAGCCCGGGGTGTATTCCACCATCCGCACGCGAATATTTCCCTGCTCAAAAGTTCGCCAATACGCCTTGCCGTGAATCCCGGCATGTTCGGTCGCCTCGACGTCCTGCCAGTCGACGGTACAGAACGGAACCTCCTCGATCTTCAACTCCCCACACCCTTTCATTCGTTTCTATGTTGTGTATTGTATATGGAATTTCAATCCAGATAAATATCCAATTGCGGAAATGCAAGCGGTCCACCGAAAACAGCAATAATTTGCAAGACTTGCCCGTCGTTTCTCGACGATAATACCCTTAACACAATTCACCGCATAGCGGAAAGGAGTTCAAAAACATGGATCTCGACATTCTGCAAACTATTCAACAAGGCCAAATCTTCACAGGGGCGCAAACCGTAACCGTTCAGGATCTGCCCTGGCATGACCATCCCGCTTTCCCGGGGGTCGCGCTCCGCCACTTGATCACCGGAAAACAGACCGATGGAAAATTCAGCAGCCACCTGGTACGGGTAAAAAGCGGTTGTGAAATCGGCAACCATATCCATGAAGGAAAATGGGAATTGCACGAAGTCATTTACGGTCAGGGGACCTGCCGGATCGAAACGGCGGAAATTCCCTACGCCAAAGGCGTAACCGCCGTCATCCCCGCCGATCTTCCCCATTCGGTCAAAGCGACGGAAAGCGATCTCTATCTGTTGGCGAAATTTATCCCCGCCTTGCTGTGAAACGTCGCTTCAAAAAGGATTTCGCCGGCGAACTGCGAATTATTAGCCAATGCCCAAACATTGCGCCGTGTAATTTGTCAGTTTCAAAGGGGATGTCATTCGATGCGTCAAACAACCGCCGCCCATCTCCATTTCCAGGATTTTCGGGAAACGCTCGGGGTCGAAACAGTTTATGGTGAACAGATGGGCCACGACTTTCCCCGGCATACGCACCGGAGCTTGTGTATCGGCCTTGTCGAGCAAGGAAAACGAATCTTTCTGTGTCGTGGCGAAGAGCATACGGCAATGCCGGGCCAAATCTTCGTCATTCCGCCACAGGTAGCGCATACGTGCCGAAGCGGCGCCGCGCCGCACACATACCGCCTGTTGGTGGTTTCCCCCGACGTGTTGACTGCAATCCTGCCCGAGCTCAGTAACAAAGACACTTCGCCCAGTTTTTTCAAGCGATTGCTTCTGGACGATAAACCGCTGTTTGAAAACCTCTTGTCCTGGCACCGCCTGCTGGACAGCGACGAGAGTCTGTTTTGCAAACAATCGACCTTGCTACCCCTGGTCGGCGCTATTGTCGCACAATGCGTCGATGCGGCGGAGCCGGCGGCAACCTGCGCCAAACAACAAGAAACCATCGCCCGCGTAAAATCATTCATGGACGACCATTACGCCGACGACTTTTCGCTGGCTGACCTGGCCAGTCGCGCCCATCTCAGCC
Organism: uncultured Veillonellaceae bacterium; assembly: GCA_964602025.1. Classification (GTDB taxonomy): domain Bacteria; phylum Bacillota; class Negativicutes; order UBA1444; family UBA1444; genus UBA1444. The sequence goes on along the minus strand of CAZRQI010000359.1, from coordinate 105 downwards.
CTTACCATTTCCTTCGCGTATTCACCGCCTGCACAGGAATACCGCCCCACCTCTACCAACAGCAGGTTCGGATCCGGCAGGCGAAAAGCAGGCTGCTGCAAGGCG
>CAZRQI010000358.1:0-1930 GCA_964602025.1 uncultured Veillonellaceae bacterium | reverse complement strand
GACTGCGCTGCCTGGATCTGTATCTGGGCTTGGCGGACCGGGTTCTGTTCGACGGGATGGATGTCATGGAGGGGAACTGTCGGCCTATGGATGCCATTTTGTCCTGCCCGGCCGTGCCTTCCCTGTATTTGTTGCCGGCGTCGCAGAGCCGTCGCGACAGCGATTTTGACGGAGCGCGGCTGCAGGCGCTGTGCGCCAGTCTGATCGATGGATTTGACATGATTTTGTTGGATTGTCCGCCCGGGTTGGAGCCGATTCCGGCCCGCGCCGCCATGGCGGCGTTTCGGGGTCTGATCGTGGTGACACCGGAACCGGCGGCGATTCGGGACGCCGATCGCCTGGCCGCCGAGTTTGCGGCGGCCGGCGTGGCCGAAAGTTATCTGGTGGTGAACCGTTTCCGCCCGGATTTTCTGCAAAAGGGACTGATGCCGGCGGCGTCGGAATTTGCCGATTCCCTCGGCTTGCCGCTTCTGGGAACCGTGCCGGAGGATGATGCGGTCGGCGCTTCCATCCTGTGCAGCGTTCCGGCCGTCCTGCGACAGCCGGACTCGCCGGCGGCCCGGATTTTTACCGCGATGGCCGGCCGAATGCCGGGAAAGGAACTGTTGTAACCTATGATCGACCGGCGGATGTTTCGAAATATAGATTTTTGGATGGTTTTTGCCGCTGTCGCGCTGGTGGGGATCGGAATCCTGGTGATCGGCAGCGCGACCCACATCAACACTCCCAGCGATGACCGGTATTGGTTTGTGCAGCGCCAGGGGATGTTCGCCCTGCTGAATTTTGTCCTGATCCTGGTGATGCTGAAATTCGACTACCGGATCTTGGGCTCTTTGGGCAATATTTTATATGGAATCAACCTGGTGATGCTGATCGCCGTCATGTTTGTCGGCCAGTCCGCGCTGGGAGCGCAACGCTGGATCCAGCTGGGGCCCATCACCTTGCAGCCGTCCGAGTTCGCCAAACTGATCATGATCATTTCCCTCGCCCATCTGCTGGATGCGCGGGAGGAACGGATGAAGAGCGTCTGGGATCTGTTGCCGGTGGCGGCGTTTGTAGTGGTGCCGTTCCTGCTGGTGCTGAAACAGCCGGACCTGGGGACTTCGCTGGTCTTTTTGGCGATTTTGCTGGGCATGGTATTCGTGGCCGGCATCGATGGCAAACTGCTGCTCAAGATCATGGGCCTCGGCGCCGCCTGCTTGCCGGTATTCTGGCTTTTTCTGAAGGATTATCAAAAATCGCGTCTGACGGTATTTATGGATCCGAATGTCGATCCGCTCGGGGCCGGCTATCACATCATCCAGTCCAAAATCGCCATCGGTTCAGGCCAATTGTTCGGCAAAGGACTGTTTAACGGCACGCAGAGCCAGCTGAATTTTTTGCCGGAGAACCATACCGACTTTATTTTTGCAGTGGTGGGCGAAGAACTGGGTTTTGTGGGATCGGTGGCCATTTTGCTGCTGTATTTCCTGTTGTTGTACCGGGGCGTGCAAACGGCGAAAAACGCCCGCGACAAGTTCGGTACGCTGCTGGCGGCCGGGATTACTTCGATGATGGCGTTCCATGTGCTGGTCAACGTGGGAATGACGATCGGCATCATGCCGGTGACCGGGATTCCCCTGCCGTTCATGAGTTACGGCGTCAGCGCCCTGACCACGAATCTTGTGAGCATCGGCATTCTGCTCAATATCCAGTCGCGCCAACAAAAGCTGATGTTTTGAAATGGAGGATAAATTGTTGCATTCCATCGAATCGTTTCTGCCTTCCGTGGCCAAACCGGCCCGCTATACCGGCGGCGAGTGGAATATGGTGCGCAAGGACCCGGCGGCGGTGGCCGTCCGCTTTGCGCTGGCTTTGCCGGATGTCTATGAAGTTGGGATGTCCAATCTGGGCCTGAAGATCCTGTACGGGGTCCTGAACGACCGGCAGG
>CAZRQI010000357.1:0-1931 GCA_964602025.1 uncultured Veillonellaceae bacterium | reverse complement strand
CGCCCACTTCCGCCAGCAGACTTTCCGTTCGGCTGGTCAGCGCCTGGTAATGGCTGTTGGCGGTATTTTCATCTCGGCGCATCCGGGCATAAGCAAAGACTTTGCCACTGGTGAGGCCGAGCTCATCCCGAAGGCTCAGGCATTCTAACAGCATGGCAGCGGATTGATCGAGTTGCCCTTGATACGAGGCGATTTTTTGCGACAACGGCTTAAGACGCTCAAAGTCGGTTTGCCAAGCCGCATCGGTAGGATAAATATCTTCGAGTTTCCAGCGGGATTCCGCCGGGATTTCACTGCGGGCAGGCAATTTGGAAGCTTCGGCCGACTCGCTGCCGGCGCAGGAAAACAGCATGGCGCCGACCAATAGGGCGAAAAACGGGGATTGATTTTTGCGCATGGATGGTTACACTCCTTTTTGTTTTTTCACCAATGCAATTGTGCGTCGCCGGGGATGCGCAAGAAAATGGCATGACCCGGTAAACTTTTGCAGGTTAACCAACGGTATGTAATAATGATAATACAGGTGAACGAAAAAGACCATGACCGAAAACGGGAGGAACCGCCTTGAAAGTCTTATTAGTCGGACTGAATGCGAAATACATCCACTCCTCGCTGGCGCTGTACACGATCGAGGCCTCCTGTCGGGCGGCGGGACAACCAGTGGAGATTGCGGAATACACCATCAATCAGGAATTGTTGCATGTATTGGGCGATGTCGCCGGTTATCAGCCGGAAGTGGTGGGGATTGCCTGCTATATCTGGAACAGGGAAATGACGCTGAAACTGGCGGCTGCGCTGAAGAAGGTCTTACCGGCGGTGCGGATCGTTCTGGGCGGGCCGGAAGCTTCCGGCGACGCCGCGGAAATATTGCGGCAGAATGCTGCGGTCGATTTTGTGGTGCAGGGCGAAGGCGAAGAGAGTCTGCCGGAATTATTGACGGAATTGGCGCAGGCGGGGACCGGACGGAATGTTGCCGGAATCGCTGTGCGCTGCGGTGACGGGGTGGAGTTGAATGGCGGCGTTCGCGTGGTGGAAAAGCTCGATGAGTTGCCGTTTCCCTATCAAGAGGAACAAATGGCCGGTCTTGCCAACCGGATCATCTATTATGAGAGTTCACGCGGTTGCCCGTTTTCCTGTTCCTACTGCGTATCCTCTTTGACTCGGGGCGTTCGCACCCGCAGCGTGGAGAAAGTTAAGGAAGAATTGCGTTTTTTTATTACGCATGGTGTGAAGCAAGTAAAATTCGTGGATCGGACTTTCAACGTCAAACCGGAACATTATCGGGAAATCTGGCGCTTTTTGGCTGCGGCGGACACGACGGCGAATTTTCACTTTGAAATCGTGGCCGATCTGATGAATTCCGAAGAGATCCAATGGTTGGCCCAAGTCGAACCGGGCCGGTTCCAGTTTGAAATCGGCGTGCAGACCTTGTGCGAACCGGCGTTGACCGCCATTGGCCGGCGCAATGACTGGGCGCGGCTTGGCGATAATGTCCGGAATTTGCGGCAGGGCGGGAACATCCATCTCCATCTGGACTTGATCGTGGGACTGCCGCATGAGGACCTGAACTCGTTTCAAAACTCGTTCAACGCCGTATATAGCCTGCAGGCGGACATGCTGCAAATCGGCTTTTTGAAGCTGTTGCCGGGCACGGGGATCCGCGCGGAAGCGGTCGAGCATGATTATGTCTGTCTGGACCATGCGCCGTACGAGATTTTGTCGAACCGCTGGCTGACCTATCAGGACATTCGACGACTCAAGCAACTGGAAGAAGTGTTTGAGCAAACGTACAACAGTGGTCGCTTTTCCCGGACGCTGGCCTTTTTGATTCGATTCTGCGCCGGCGGCGATGCTTTTGCTTTTTACCAGGAACTGACCGCCTGGTGGGAACAGCGGGGAATGATCGGCCGGGCGCAAAGTCCGGAAGGCAT
>CAZRQI010000356.1:0-1939 GCA_964602025.1 uncultured Veillonellaceae bacterium | reverse complement strand
GAGCCAGCGGCGGGTCGGTCTGCGCCGACAGCAGCGCGGCGGCCCGGGTCGTGCAAAAATAAAACGCGTCACCCGCCGCGATCGGCAGGACCTGTGTGGTCAGCACCTCCTCCGGATAATTTTTCGCCGAAAAATCCGCATGGTCGACCAAGCCAGCGTTGACGCCGCCGGCAAGCCAGAATTTGTTGATTCCCGCATTCACCCACCGCAGTTGCCGCGTTTCCAGATCGAGTTCGAAGGCGAGGCCGCGCGTGACCATCCCGAGACCGAAATATTGTCGAACCCGGCGGTTCAGCAGTCGCACCTGTTCGGCCAGCGGCAGGTCGCTGTCGCTGATTTCCCGCAGCATCACATGCACGGCGGCCGCATACAGGGCCCGGCTCATGCCCTGCCCCATCGCGGCGAACAGGAAGCCCCGCAGCAGTTTGCCGTCCCGGCGCCAGTCCAGATAATACAGGTCGCCGCCCACGTAGAGCCCCGGCTGGTAGATCGCCGCCGTCTCGACGAAAGGGGTTGCCGGCGGCTGCGCCAGCAGGGCCTCCTGCAGCTGCCGGGCGATCTCGGCGTCCCGCAGGATGGCCGCCTCCATTTTCGTGCGCTTCGCGACTTCCTGTTCCAGATCCCGGACTTTCTGCTCCAGCTTCCGGAACAGGGCGCTGTTGTACTGCGCGAAGAACTCATCCCGCGGCAGGGCTGCTCCGTCGGCTTTGTCGCCGGCCGCAGCCAGAACCTCCCGGATGAACCGCAGCAGCACCTCCGGTGGCTGCGGTTTGATGACGAAGCGGTCCGCCCCCAGATTCAGCGCCAGCGCCTCGTCCTGGCTGTCGGTATACGTGGCGGTATAGAAAACAAACGGGATTTCCCGCAGGGTTTCATCGCTTTTCCATTGCCGGCACAGCGCGAATCCATCCACTTCCGGCATCAGAATGTCGGAAATGATCAGATCGGGCGGCGAACAGCGCGCCTTGTCCCAGGCCACGCGGCCGTTTTCCGCGCTTTCCGCTTCATAGCCGCTGCTCCTCAGAATCCGCTCCAGATAAATCCGCGAATCGACATTATCTTCAGCCACCAGAATTTTCACTGCGGGTCACCCCTTATCGTCTGTCGAAAGCAAAATGCACTTTAGATTTTATTGGTCCGCCGCCAGATTTTCATGGCCTCGGCCTGGCGGATCAGATCGTCGCGGAAATCCGGATGGGCGATGCTGATCAGGCGCTCGGCCCGTTCCCAGGTCGAACAGCCCGCCAGGACCACCTTGCCCCATTCGGTGACGAAATAATGGGCCTGACTGCGGGGAGTGGTCACGGTGCTGCCCTGCGGCAGGGTCGGCACAACCCGGGAACCCAGCCGGCCGGTCTTGGGATCGGTAAAGGTGGAACGGAAACACATGAAACTCTTGCCGCCCCAGGAGGAATACGCGCCGGTCACAAAATCCAGCTGCCCGCCGCTGCCGCTGATCTGGCGCACACCGGAGGATTCGGAAGAAACCTGTCCGTACAGGTCGACCTCCAGACAACTGTTGATCGAAACAAAATGGTCGTTCTGGGCGATGACCGCCGGATCGTTCGTATAATCCACCGGATAGGAGGCCAGGAACGGATTGTGGTCGATCCAGTCGTAGAGACGCCGGCTGCCCATGCAGAACGCCCAGACCCCCTTGCAGCGGTCGATCTGCTTGCGCTTGTTGGTCAGCCGCCCCGCTTCGTACATCGTCAGGTAGGAGTCGACCAGCATTTCCGTGTGAATGCCGAGATCGCGGACATCCGATTCGGCGATCAGCGTGCCGACCGCGTTGGGCATGCCGCCGATACCGAGCTGAATCACGGCGCCGTCGACGATTTCGTCCACAATGTAGGCGGCGGCCCGCCGGTCCACTTCATCGAACGAACCGGCAGGCAGTTCGAACAGTTTGCCGTTGGCGCCTTGAACGATGAAATCG
>CAZRQI010000355.1:0-1940 GCA_964602025.1 uncultured Veillonellaceae bacterium | reverse complement strand
ACAAATTGTGAACTTTTTTGTGGTGGCGAAACCATAGCAAAAACCGGGCCAACCCGCCCGGTATGTTACAACTTTCTCTTTCCAATTTTCTTCTGCAGCAAAAAAGTTAGTTCGCAGGGTTATTGGAAATCGTTAAACCGAATTCAGTTGGCTGCGACGATCTTTCCCGAAAATTAATCCTGATTCTTAATTTATCCTTCTGATATCGAACAAACTTCAGTCCGGTTTCCTTCCACATGTACTTTTCAACCCCGGCTCCGACATATTGCCAGCCATTGTTTTTCAACTGAACATCATAATGCCGAAGAACATTTTCATAGTGGGCATCAAACCAATAAGAATATGTCAGAGAACCTACACCATCTCTTTTTATGAAATGATCCACTCCCTGAAACACGCTGTCAGGCAGGAGTTGTAGCTTGTCCAATTCATTTGCAAACATGACCATGCTTTCTTGGGTCCGAGGATCAGTAGGTCTGTCGGTTTCAAAATAATTGTAATAGATCGGCGCAATAACATATATAGCGCAAGCAATTATCGCAATGTAAACGTTACTCCAATACTTCTTCATCGCCAGACAGCCTCCTGTCACTGCGCCATGTCCCAGATACCCAGTTTGCCGACCCCGCCGCCATACATCCGCTTGCCATCGGGAGAAAAGGCGATCAGGGTTATCGCATCAAAGGGCGGCGATCCCCGCAACTTCGCTTTCTTCAATGCCGTGGTGGAAATCACCTCAATGCGTGATTTCACCCCGCCAACTGCCAGTTTTTCGCCATCCGGCGAAAATGCAAGCGCGTTGATCTGTACCCCAAAATCAAAGGTATCCAGGCTTTTTTGCTGGTGTACATCCCAAAGTTCAACGCCTCTTTGTTTTGATTCTGTCAACCCCGTCAATGCCAAGTATTTACCATTGGCGCTAAACGCCATAATGCTGCTTCCAGTGATAAACGAAAGTCTTGATTTCTTCGCCCAAACGAGCTGCTTCGTTGGTATATCCCATATGGCGACTTCCTGCTCACGCGCGACCGCGATATGGGTTCCGTCAGGACTTGCGCAGACGGAAAACTCATCTGAACGCGGTTTTTTGTTGTCCGGAGTGTCCGGGATGAGCACATCGGCGGCTTCGCCAGAGTCAATCGAGACAATGCGGAGGCCGGCTCGGGTTCCGTATGCAATCTGTCTGCCATTTGCCACGAAAGACCCTGTATTGATCCTGCGTTGCTTGGACTGGTCATCTTTTATTTCCAGAATCATCTTTCCGCTGCCGACATCCCACACGTAGGCCCCCGGCCCGAAATGCGCGATATATTTCCCGTCCGGACTAAATGTAACCCGGGACATGTTTTCACCGCCAAACACGGTGCGAATTGTCGTTTGGGTCTGTGTATCCCACAGTACGGTCTTCGATTCAAATTTTTGCGTCCAAAAATTCAGGGCCAAATAGCGTCCATCCGGGCTGATGGCGCCGTTCATCAGGTTAAAATTCCCTTGAAACTGTACGGTTTTGTATCTGTTCCATGGCAGTAGATCCGCGGACCAGGCATCGGAACTGGCCAGGACAATCAATGCCATGAGCAATATTCCGATATTCCGTAGGGAAACGGGTTTTGCGTAGCCCAGCTTGTGGCGCTGCCTGAAGCAGAAAACCAGCAACACGAAATAGAATAGCGCCGCGACTCCCCAAAGCAACTTGCTTTCATTGCTATAGGCAATGATTGGCAAAAGAAATGACGCCGTCACCCACCAGTAGAAATTGTGCAAAAACTGGTAGAGCATGGCGGCCAGAAGCAGATAGACCCTTTCCGGACGCTGTCGCCACAAGGCAAAATTCAATCCGGCGCCGACCAGTACTTTCGGCAAAAAGACCGGATCCAACTCCGAAAAGAAGTTTAATCCCGCCTGCAACAAAAAGAATCCGGCCCAAATTTTCACAATCA
>CAZRQI010000354.1:0-1940 GCA_964602025.1 uncultured Veillonellaceae bacterium | reverse complement strand
CGAGCGCCGTCTGCGCCGCCACAATCCGGGCCAGCTCTTCCATGTGGAGATAGGCATCGCCGCGCCGGTCATAATCCCAAAGCAGCGCGATGATCCCTTGCAGCAGGTCCCGGGAAAACAACGGCAGCACATACAGGGACTTGCCGCCGGAAAACGAAACCGAAAAAGCCTGTTGTCTTTCGGAAAGACTCAGGGCAAACCCTTCCGGATCCTTTTCCTCCGAAATAACCGGCCAGCGCTCCAGAAAGATCTCCTTCAATTTTTCCATGTCATTCCGGGAAAAATTCCGCGCCAGCACTTCCGCCGTTTTATTCAGATGGGGCAGTCGCTGCACGGAAAAGGCCGCCACCGCCTGCGCGCAAAAATAATTGCACAGACTGTCGGCCACCTTGGACAGTAATTGCGCCGGCGGCATCACTGCCGTCACGAAGCACATGATTTCATTCATCATGTCCCGCTCGTCGGTCGTCCGCCGCAACAATTCCTGTTTTTCGGCGCTGAAGACCGCCACCGCCGTCAATCGGGCAAACTGAAGCAGCCGGTCAATGTCCGTCTGGGAAAACGCCGCCGGACGCTGCGAAAATACTTCGATGGCGCCGACAGTCAAGCCATCGACCGTGACGGGCACGCCGCACATGGACATCATGTCGGCCCGGGCCAACACCGGCGGCGCCTTGTGCATGGAAAGCTCGTCGATGCGCGCCGTCTGTCCGGCGGTATAAACCGCGCCCTGAAACTTCTGTTCCAACGTGGCGTCCGGCAGGCGAAACGAGCCGGCGGCGCCGATCGTCAACCACACTTCCGGCGTTCCTTCCAACAGGGAGATATATACATTGTCGCTGGGATATACCCGTCCAAGCCCCTGCGCCAACTGATCGATCACCATCGATAGCGGCGTCGCGCTCGCCAGCGGTTCCAAAAGATCCGCCATGACCGTTTCCACGCCGTTCCCCCCATCATTCCCGGGGTCGGCCGGCTTGACGCAGTTCAGTTGAATGTCCACCACGCCGACATTCCAGTTGCGCAGCCGATCAATCAATTCCCGGGTAATCAAGGTTCCTTCCTGAAACAAGACCTTGCCCCGATCCATCACCACTTGGCCTTTTTCATTGAGAAGCGTTTTTCCGAGCACCATTCCCGGTTCCAAATCCGCCACCCGAAACCGTTTCAGGCATTTCAACGACATTCTTTCTACCTCTTTCGCGCCTGCATCCTGCTAAAACAATTCAATTTGCTCCGGCCGCACCGCCGCTTTTTTCGGCTTGGGCCGGATCTCCCGTTCGCGCCAGAACCGGTTCGCCCGAATCCAACGGCCGCAAGACGGGCACTGCACCGTCACCGAAGCGGCGGCCCATACCAGCGGGCGGTCGCACCGGGAACAAACGAAATGGACCATCACATCCGCATTACTCATCGCGCAGCAAACCCGGAATCATCGACAATTCCAAAAAGTTTTTCACAAACGCCAAGCAGGCGATTTCCCGGCTGGTTTCCACTGGACGGGAAACCGGCAGCAAGCCGAGCCACCGCTCCTTGAAGCGAATATGATGGGAAGCCTTGCCGCTCAACGTGTTTTCCACATGCCGAAAAAGTTCCCGGGCAATGCACTGCGCATATAGCTCATACCAGCCACTGCTCCATTCGCCCCGTTCCGCAGATTCGGCGGCACGGCTGCGGATGCGTCGCGTATAGAAGCGGGCCGCCAACAAGTCTTCCATGTATTCCGACATGGGCCCCGGCGGTTCGCTCGTTTCATCGACCCGGACTCCGCAACCCAGACTCACCAGCATTTCCCGAATTGAATCGGCGCCCTGCGGCGTGCCCAGTTTTTCCCGGGTTTTTTCCGCGATGTGCACGCCAAACTGAATCGCCTCGTTAATAATCCGCAGCCGTTCTTTCTCCGGCATGCGCGAATATAAACCATCCCTGGCCAAAGATTC
>CAZRQI010000353.1:0-1941 GCA_964602025.1 uncultured Veillonellaceae bacterium | reverse complement strand
TGGGTCTTGAATTCGTCGCTGAGATTGACGGCGCCGATCGGCAGGCTGATGCTCTCGATCAGACGCCGGTCCCGGACCAGGGAAATTTCCGTGCTGCCGCCGCCGAGGTCGAACAGGACCGCGTCTTTGACATCGACGGTGTTGATCGTTCCCAGATAGCCGAGAAACGCTTCGGTTTCCCCGCTGATCGCCTGGATGGGCAAGCCGGTTTCTTTGGCGGCCATATCCAGAAACTGGGGACCGTTGCGGGCGTTGCGGACTGCGGCGGTCGCTACGGACAGGATGGTATCGGCTTTCATGATGTTGCACATCTGGGCGAAATTCCGCAAAGCGGCCAGGGACCGATCGATCGCCGCCGGCGTGAGAATCTGGTCCCGCCCCATGCCTTCCCCCAGCCGCAGGCTTTCTTTCTGGTGGTAGACAAGGTTGTAGGCTCCGTTGGCGTAAATGTGCAGAATGATCAGCCGGGCCGAGTTGGACCCGAGATCGATGACGGCGACTCGTTCGGACATGGATGCATCCTCCGCGGTTGATGAAATCAGGGGAAAAATTGTCTCTAAACAACAATTCTGCTTGACTCGCCCTTCTCCTGCTTGTTACAATGAAACGCGAACCAAAAATTCGTTTCCCAACGCAGTGCTTTGGATGAATTCGGGGTGAGTTGAACAATGAGCGATCGCATTTTTAAAGTAGTGATTCATTTTGCCGCGGAATACGGACAAGTCGAATACGACGAAGCGACAAAAACGGTCCGGGTTGTATTGGCGGATGCGGAAAAACGGCAGGCCGTGGAGAAATATCTCACTGAGCCGCATGTGATTCCCAATGCGGACGGCGACGATCTGCGGACATTCCATCCCAAATCGCTGGTTCCCACGGATGATCTGGACAGCTTCAAGCTGGCGTTGACCCGCCTGTGGCATCATACCGGGATCTATGTGGACTGGAGCCGGCCGACTGCATAAAATAAATTCCGTTTGCATTTGACTTTCCCAATGGGATATGATATTATTCCTTTTGGATTCTCTGCCCGTAGCTCAGCTGGATAGAGCGCTTGACTACGAATCAAGAGGTCGCAAGTTCGAATCTTGCCGGGCAGGCCATTTATTTATCCATAACGCGCCCGTAGCTCAGGTGGATAGAGCAGCGGTTTCCTAAACCGCGTGCCGGTGGTTCGAGTCCTCCCGGGCGCACCAGAAATTACGCTGAAGTGGTGGCCGGGCCGTGAATGATTTCGAGTTTATGGGACTGGCGCTGGCGGAAGCCGGACAAGCGGCGTCGGAAGGCGAAGTGCCGATCGGCGCGGTTTTGGTGTTTGCCGGCGAAGTGATCTCCCGGGCGCATAACCGTCGCGAGACGGACAAAGACGCCACCGCCCATGCTGAAATGCTCGTGATCCGGGATGCTTGCCGCAAACTTGGTCGCTGGCGGCTGACCGGCGCAACCCTGTATGTTACGATCGAACCGTGTCCGATGTGTGCGGGAGCCTTGGTGATGAGCCGGATCGACCGCTTGGTGTATGGCAGTCCGGATTTTCGCGCCGGTGCGGTGGAATCCATATTTAACGTAGTTCAGCACCCGGCTTTGAATCACCGGTTGGCGGTGACGGCCGGAGTTCGGCAAGAAGAGTGCGCTGCAGCGATGCAGGCTTTTTTTCGCAATAGACGCCGTTCTGCGGCGCAGGATAAAGTTTGAACCAGTTCCACGGAGAGGTGTCCGAGAGGTCGAAGGTGCTTGACTCGAAATCAAGTGTGCCTTAACCGGCACCGTGGGTTCGAATCCCACCCTCTCCGCCATTTGCAACTTCCCGACAATTTGATATAGGCCACCAAGTTTGGTTTCGACACGGAGAGTTGTCCGAGCGGCCGAAGGAGCACGACTGGAAATCGTGTAGGCGTGATAAGCGCCTCGTGGGTTCAAATCCCACACTCTCCGCCATTT
>CAZRQI010000352.1:0-1960 GCA_964602025.1 uncultured Veillonellaceae bacterium | reverse complement strand
AAGAAGTTTAATCCCGCCTGCAACAAAAAGAATCCGGCCCAAATTTTCACAATCAGCCAAAGGCTTTCGGGCTTGGTTCATTCATCGTCATACCCTCATCGTCACGAATCGTCACTCAAATCGTATTCCACTATCTAACATTTTGGGGGCGGTATAATAATTCCTTGTGACCATCGTCCCGAATTTGTAGGCGCAAAGTCCCAACCAGCTACGAATAGGCATGCCGGGTCCACTTGCGATCTATAACCTTTACTGTTGAAACGGTCGGCAAAAAAATTCCGGTGGCGAGAAAATGGCGAAAAACCGGGCCGATCACCCCGGTATACTAGCCTTCGGACCTTTTTCCACCGGCCTTAAAATCGATCCTGGGGCGTTTCGATTTTGTCAACTTTTGCTGACACCAACCTCCATTATGCACTCGCCGATCTCTTGGTAGAGGTCGGCGAGTTTTATATAATAAAAAAGCCCGGAATCATCCGGGCTAACAACCAACTCAATCGCTAAAGCAACTTCGTCATTTCTTGGAGTCGCGCGATAACAACTACTGTTTTGTCAACAAGCGCAATGAGTCAGACTACCATTGAGTGGTTATCATCCTAGTAAACCCAAAATATTTTGCGGCATCTGATTTGCCTGGGCAAGCCTTGCAACTGCCGCCTGGTTTATTACCTTCGGCGAAGAAATGCTCGCGTTTCCTGATGCGGGGTTGGCGGCGGCAGTATTCCCCTGCATTGTCGAATTGGATACGTCCCCAAAATCAACTGCGCTTGTTTTTGCGCCTACATACGCGCGCAACCCTTTAATCTGTTCGATAGCCGATTTAATGCCCTCCAACGCATCCTCAGAGGACTGTTGACTTGAGGAATTGAGCCGATCAACGTCCAGGCCGGCGGCTGAAACATCCGCAAGTGTGATACTGATGGTATCATTTTGATTAGTGCCAATGTTAAACGAGCGTGTATCGGAATTATTCAACAACGATTGGTTATTATAGCGCGTGGCATCGGCAACAGAGGTTATCTCTTTCGTCAGTTCGCCAAATTCTTGCTGTATGTATCCTCTCTCCGCATCATTGACAGTCCCGCTGGCGGACTGGGTTGCCAGCGATTTCATTCTCTGCAGAACATCAGATATTTTCGCTAAGCCACCGTCAGCAACTTGTAAGATGGCGGAAGCTTCAGAGGCATTCTTGGCAGAAGAAGAAAGCTGGACGTTGTATGCCGGACCGACGGCTAAACCGACTGCGTCATTCGATTCCTTCGCAATCCTGGAGCCTGAGACCAGCTTGGTCACTTCGCGCAATTTAGTCAAGGAGTTCGAAGTGAGATACTGTAGCGCACTATTCGCTGCTGATGTGTTTGAAAACATAACCGGCATTTGTTTTCACTCCTCCGCAATGATATTAATGTGCGAGGAAATCTTCAAGGACGTAACATCTAATAAGGTTCAACCATTTCATAAAATCAAAAACCGGGGATTGCCCGGCTTGAACGTTTTTTAAAAAAAACGGCAGTCTGGCAATCCTAGTCAACTTTGACTTTAGACCCATGACTTTGCGTCACTACCTTTTGGTAGTTTTGCCAAATATATTCTGTTCTTTGAGTTTCTTTAGTTCCGTTTTAGTTTATATGAATTTCCAAAACTTTTCAAGTTAATTTTACAAAAAATTTCATCAACGCTATTAAAAACACCTACTACGCGAGTTTTTGGTTTTTTCGGATTTGCTTTCCCGCCGACAACTTCCGCGCATCAAGACATCGATAGTTATCAATATCAAAGAGCTCCATCCTGTTTACAACCCAGCGTCCCGAGATCGTCATGGAACGCGGCCAAGGAATGTACCGGCGGCGGAAAAATGGCGGAAAATTGGGACAAACACCCCGGTTATTGCCCGTCGATTTCCTTTGGAACAACCGCTCAGTCAGCCGGTTTGACCTTGCCCATGATCGCCAGAATCTGC
>CAZRQI010000351.1:0-1963 GCA_964602025.1 uncultured Veillonellaceae bacterium | reverse complement strand
CGGGAAAATCTGACGCTGATGCTGCTGGTGATCCTGGCTTCCATCGCCGGGACCCTAATCGGCGGACGCATCCTGCCCAAAGTTTCCTACGAGTTTTTCCGGCGGATCATTCTGGTGGCGGTGCTGGGCCTCGGGGTCATGATGGCGATCGGTATCATCTGAAGCGTTAAACCAGGCACTGGTTTTCTCGTGTTAAATATTCTGATTTATGCTATAATTTTTATGCGACATGGAAGCACGATGCCCGCGCCGATTACAAACCGATAATCATAAAGAATTTTTCCCGCAAACGACAGGCAGGAATTGGCGAACAGAATACACTCCAAGCGGCTCCTTGAAAAGAGAAGCTCCGTCTTCTGCCTGATGGCAGTCGGCGGAGACTTTTTATTCCCCCAATCAATAATAGGAGGTGCACAATGAACATTTATGATTTCGCCCTGAAAATGGAGTTGGATGGTGAACAGTATTATTTTGAACAGGCGGCGAAAGTAAGCCATCCAGAATTAAGAGTGGTGTTGAAGGGACTGGCGGAAGATGAACAACGTCATTACCGGATCGTTCAGCAACTCCAGAATCAAAAAAGAGCGTTTATTGAGCCCGATCCGGCCATAAGCGCTGCGCGAAGCGTTTTTGAGCTTGCCGGGAACAAACCGTTTATTCCCAAGGACCAAGATTCGATTGCAAAGCTGAAAGACGAACAAAGAGATGTGTATCAAGCGGCGCTGCGTAAAGAAGAAGAGAGCGTACGTCTTTACAAAGAATTGAAAGAGAGCGCGGAACTGCAAGCGGAAAAGGACATCCTTGAAAAGCTTGTACATGAAGAGGAAAGTCATGCGGAAGTCCTCGGCAACATCATTGAAATGTTCAACCGTTCCCGCGAATGGGTGGAATCCGCTGAGTTCCATCACCAAAAACCGTATTGATGGCAGAGGGGTGGCGGTATGGGAAAAAAGTGTTGGTTCGTTCCGATAATCACTATTTTTGCGTTGCTCGTCGTAGCCACTGGTTGCGGTAGCGCCCAATCCGGAATTCCTGAGATCACTCTCCCGCCGGGTTTTCAGATCAGTATCTATGCAAACGGGGTTGAAGGCGCCCGGTCGATGACATTGGGTGAAAACGGCGTTGTTTTTGTCGGTTCACGGAATGCGGGCTGTGTGTATGCGTTGGTGGACGAAAAAAAAGATGGTTCCGGCGTTACTGTCGTCAAAATCGCCACTGGTCTGGACACGCCAAATGGCGTTGCCTTCCACAAAGGCGCACTGTATGTCGCCGAAATCAGCCGGATTTTGCGCTACGATCAGATCATGGACAATCTGCGGCAGCCGCCGAGTCCAGTGGTTGTGTATGACAGTTTGCCGCGCGAACGGCATCATGGCTGGAAATTCATCGCGATCGGCCCGGACGAAAAATTATATGTTCCTGTTGGCGCGCTCTGTAATATCTGCAGCAGCAACGATGAGCGATTCGCCAGCATTCTGCGGATGAACCTGGACGGGTCGGAGATGGAAGTGTTTGCCCATGGCGTGCGCAATACTGTGGGATTTGACTGGGATCCGGTCCGGCGCGAACTTTGGTTTACCGATAATGGACGCGACTGGCTGGGCGATGAGTTACCGCCGGACGAACTCAATCATGCCCCGCGGCCGGGCCTGCATTTTGGCTTTCCCCATTATTATGGCGATAATGTCGCGGATCCGGAATTCAAGACAGTGCCGCCAAGTGCCGGCCGAACCGTTCCGGCCATGAAACTGGGCGCCCATGTGGCGGCCTTGGGGATGCGGTTTTATACCGGTGCTATGTTTCCGGCCGAGTATCGCAACCAGATCTTTATTGCCGAGCACGGGTCATGGAATCGGACGTCGCCGGCGGGCTACCGGATTACCATGGTACGATTGCAGGACGGAAATCCCGTGAGTTATGAAGTCTTTGCCCAAGGCTGGCTGCAGCCGGGGAGAGCCTGGGG
>CAZRQI010000350.1:0-1978 GCA_964602025.1 uncultured Veillonellaceae bacterium | reverse complement strand
CGCCAGCCAAAACGACCAATGCTGGTTGAGCGTCAACAGCGCCGTCGTATACGCACCGATCCCGAAGAATGCCGCATGAGCCAGCGACAGCTGCCCGGCGTAGCCGGCGATCAGGTTCAGTCCCAAGGCCAGCAAAATATGCAACAGACTCAATACCGCAATATGCAGATAATAATTTTTTAAGCCAAGCTGCGGAAAAGCCAGCGCCGCCGCCACTGCCAGGACTATGCCCACCTTTTGAATCGTTATCCCCTGTTTCATCTTTACACCTTTTCAATCTGGCTGCGCCCGAACAGACCAGCCGGTTTGACGATCAATACCGCGATGAGAATGAAGAAAGTGACGATGTCCTTGTAATAGGACGACAAAAATCCCGCCGTCAGGCTTTCCGCAAGGCCCAGGATGAACGCCGCCCAGATCGCGCCGGCGACATTGCCCATGCCGCCAAGGATGACGACCGCGAATACTTTGGAGATCGTGGCCAGCCCCATCTGCGGCGAAACCAGGAATATGGGACCGACAAGCGTTCCCGCGGCCGCTGCCAGCGCCGAACCGATCGCACAGGTGATCAGCGAGATCCGGTTGATGTCGATCCCCATCAGCCGGGCCGCGTCCGAATTCTGTTCACAGGCCCGCATGGCCTTGCCGACCGTCGTATATTTGATGATATAGTTCAAGATACCGATCAGAAGCAATGTAATGCAAAACACCATCAACCGTTGCAAGGTGATGGATATTCCCAAAAATGAAAGGTAGGCGTTGGAAAACTCCGTTGGGAAGCGAACCGGATTGGGACTGAATACGATGACCGCCGCCTGCACCAAAAACGTGGAAATACCTAATGTGCCAATGATCATATTCATTTCCGGCGCCTTCCGCAACGGTCGAAACACCAGCAAATCCATCGCCATCCCGAACAACCCCATCACAACCATCGCCAGCACCAAACCGGCAAAGAAGGGCAAGTGCAGATTCACGACCATGAAAACGCCCACAAACGCACCCAGCATATAGAGTTCGCTGTGCGCCCAGTTGACGATTCCCAAAATCCCGTAAATCATCGTCAGGCCAAGGGCAATCAATGCATACGTGCTGCCCAGAACCAGACCGTTCACGATTTGCTGCACTATTTCCTGAAACATGAACACCGGCCTCCCCATTCCTCACATCGGCGCTCGACAGTACCGACTCGCTAATTATAGCAGACTTGCCGTTTTTTCGGCAACAAATTATTCTCGTTTCCTGCATACTTATCCATATAAAGTTCATTCCGGAAAGACACGCGAAAAGACGCCGGAACCTTCCGGTTACCGGCGCCCCATTGCACCCGTTCAAACTCTTAACAAACTGTTCAGCCTGTGGCCGGTTATTTGACGGTAAACAGCGTCTGGCCGATCCGAATGCCGTTCCACCAGAATTCGATCCGGTAGCGACCCGGGTCATAGGAGCCGCCTGTGGACCGGCCCCAGCCGTTGGTGATCGAAGAGCTGTTGATCACATTGACGTCCTGCTCCAACGTTACTCCTTCCGGACTCTTGCTTCCCCGCATCAGGGTTCCGTCCGGCTTGAAGAACTTTACGCCCATCCGGCCTTTTTGCGGCTGGGCAGTAGTATTGGCCAGTGTGGCGTAAAACGTGATGTATTGAATCTCATCCCGGTCAAAAGACCAGCCGTAATCGCTGAGCGGCGTGCCGTCCTTCATCTCGTTGCGCAGCTTGAGCGCCGTGATTCGGAGCGGCGATTCCTGGGCGTTGACGGCAAAGGTCACCTGATGAATCCGTTGTCCATTCCACCAGAACTCGATCCGGTGCCGGCCCGGCTCGAACGATCCGCCTGCCGCTTTGCCCCAGCCGCCGGTGATTTCCCGGGAGTTGACCAGCGTAACATTCTGCTCGAAGGTAAAGCCGGCGGGACTCTTGCTGTTCTGCTTCACTTTGCCGTTCGGCTGGATATAGCGAACTCCCAGTTTTCCCTGCAG
>CAZRQI010000349.1:0-1979 GCA_964602025.1 uncultured Veillonellaceae bacterium | reverse complement strand
GCGGCGAAACCCTGCGCGTTTATTTTGAAAATCAGGACGGCCTCTGGCGGCAAATTTATCTTGAAGGCCGTGTGAAAATGGTCTATCACGGGTTTCTTTTTGAGGAAGCTTATCAATAGTTAATTTATCTGGAGGTTTGACATTGAAAACAGCGGAAAAACTGACAAAAATACCGCCTTACCTGTTCATGGAATTGCGAAAAAAAATCAACAAGGCCAAGGCCGAAGGGATTGACGTGATTTCGCTGGCGATCGGCGATCCGGTGGAAGCAACGCCCAATTCCATCATCAATGAGCTTTGCGAAACGTCCCGCAATCCCCTGAATCACCGTTATCCGACGGACGAGGAAAAGGGCATGCTGGCGTACCGCCGTGAAATCGCCAAATGGTACGCGACACGCTACGGTGTCAAGCTGAATCCGGAAAATGAAATTCTCGGCCTGATCGGCTCCAAAGAAGGCTGCCATCATTTTATCATTGCGCGGGTCAATCCCGGTGATACCGTTTTGATGACCGATCCCGGTTATCCCGCTTATCGCTCGAGCATCCTGCTGGGTGGCGGCGTCCCGTATAATGTGCCCATTCTGCCGCAAAATCATTATCTGCCGGTCTTTGAAGATATCCCGACGGATGTTGCCAAAAAAGCCACCGCCCTGTTTTTGAACTATCCCAACAATCCGACCGGTGCGTGCGCCACGATGAAATTCTTAGACAGACTCGTCGAATTTGCCCGTGCCTACGACATCGCCGTCTGTTACGACAATCCTTACAGCGAAATCGTTTTTTCCGGACAGAAGCGCATCAGTTTCCTGATGGCCAAGGGCGCGAAAGAGGTCGGCATTGAACTCAATTCCTTATCCAAACCCTTCAATATGTGCGGGTGGCGGCTGGGCATGGCCTGCGGCAATCCCGAACTGATCGCCGCCATCAGCAAGGTCAAGGAAAACACGGATTCGGGCATCTTCAATCCGATTCAGTTTGCCGGAATCAAAGCGCTGCAGAAAGAATCTCCTTTTATTGAAAAGATGCTGAAGACTTACGGGAAGCGCCGTGAACTCGTCCTGCAAACCCTGAAAAAAATAGGGATAAAATTCAATCCGCCGAAAGGAACTTTTTACCTTTGGGTTCCCGTGCCGAAAGGCCTGACATCGCTGGAATTCACCAATCGCCTGTTTGACAAAACAGGCGTGGTCGTCGCCTCCGGCACGGCCTACGGGCAGTATGGCGAAGGATTTGTGCGCATTTCGCTGACGGTTCCCGACAAGAGATTGAAAGAAGCGATGGGGAGAATAGAAAAGGAATTTGCCTGATGGAAATGGGAATCCTGGGGCTTCCCCTGAGCGGGAAAAGCACCCTGTTCGAAATCATGACGGGCGTCAGAAGCAGCGCGCATCATAACGAGGCGGTCGTGCGCGGACAGGCCTCTGTGCCTGATAATCGTTTTGACAAGCTCGTCGAGATTTACAAGCCGGTGAAGGTTTCGCCCGCGAAAGTACCTTTTGTGGATATCCACGCCGTGGGCGAACATCCCTGGGAAGCCATCCGCCAGAATTTAAGCGGCACCGACGGCATGCTGCATGTGGTGGACGGTTTTTCCCTCCCTGATGTGCCATTGAGCATTGAGGCTTACCGGAAGCTCGAAGATGAACTGATTCTTGCCGATCTGCTGATCATTGAAAAGAAACTGGAGAGACTGGCCAAGATGTCCAAAAAAGCCATCTCTCCGCAGGAAACGGCGCAAAACGAACTGCTGCCTCGCTTGCAGGAATGCCTGGAAGCGGGTAAGCCCCTGCGTATGGCGGGACTGAAAACCGCCGACGTTTTTACGCTGCGGAGTTTCTCTTTCTGGACGATTAAACCGGAACTGGTGGTTGTCAACGTCGCGGAAGACAATCTTGCGTTTGCCGATCAATTTGCCGCCGAGGCCAAACTGACCGAACCGGTCATGGGGATCTGCTGCAAGATTGAAGCGGAACTGGC
>CAZRQI010000348.1:0-1986 GCA_964602025.1 uncultured Veillonellaceae bacterium | reverse complement strand
TGGTCGGCGTCACCGGCACCAACGGCAAAACAACCACGACCCATATCATCCGGAGTATATTTAACCGGGCTGGCCGGCCCTGCGGCGTCAGCGGCACGTTGCACACCCTGATCGGTGACCGGGTCATACCCGTCAAGAATACAACGCCGGACGTGCTGGATCTGCAAGCGACGTTGCGTGATATGGTTGACGGCGGCATGCAGACTGTTGCCATGGAGGTTTCTTCCCACGCCCTGGCGCTCGGTCGTGTCGCCGGTTGCGAGTACGACACGGCGGTGTTTACCAACATGACGCAGGATCATCTCGATTTTCATCAGACCATGGAAAACTATCGGGATGCCAAATCCCTGCTGTTTCGGCAACTGGCCGCCGATGGCAGCCAGAAGACCAATAAATCTGCCATTGCCAACATCGATGATTCGGCCGGGGAATACATGTTGGCGCAAACGAACGCCCGCCGGATCGGCTACGGGCTGTCGGAAAAGGCTGACCTCCGGGCAGTCGATATTGACCTGCGGCCGGAGGGCGCCAGTTTCCGGGTCACCGGGCAATGGGGCGAGTTTGCCGTGCAATCCCGCCTGACCGGCTTGTTCAACGTGTATAACATGCTGGCCGCGATAGGCGTGGCTTGCGCCGAAGGAATCGACATTCCCGTGATTCAGGCGGCGCTTGCCGAATTCGAACAGGTGCCCGGGCGTTTCGAGAGGGTGGAGATTCCTCGTCCGTTCAGTGTCATCGTGGATTACGCCCACACGCCCGATGGGCTGGAAAATGTTCTGAAAACCGCAAAGCAGTTTGTCCGGGGACAGCTGATTGTCGTGTTCGGCTGCGGCGGCGACAGGGACCGGACCAAACGGCCGATTATGGGCGAGTTGGCGACTCGTTACGCCGACAGGGTGATTGTTACGTCCGATAATCCCCGGTCCGAAGACCCGGATTTCATTATCGGCCAGATCATGGCCGGGATCACCTCGCCGGAAGCGCGACGGAAAACGACGACCGAACCCGACCGCCGGACGGCGATCCGACAGGCTTTGGCCCTGGGCCAGCCGGGCGATGTAATCCTCATCGCCGGCAAGGGACATGAAAATTATCAGATTCTGGCCGACCGGACCATCCATTTCGATGATCGGGAAGTGGTGCGGGAATTGGCGGGAGGAGAATCATGATGATATATTTTACACCGGCTGAAGTTCTGGCGGCGACAAAAGGAAAATGTCTGGCGCCCGGTACAGTGGCGAAGTTCGCGGGAGTTGCTACCGACACCCGGAGCCTTGCGGCCGGTTCCCTGTTTGTGGCGTTGTCCGGCGAACGGTTTGACGGGCATGATTTTATCGAGGCGGCGGTTCGGCAGGGCGCGGCCGGGATCGTGGCCAGCCGCGAGCCGGCGGGGGTACCGTCGGCAGTCGCCGTGTTCCTGGTTCCGGATACCCGACTGGCGTATCAGGACCTGGCCCGGTTTCATCGCTGCCGGTTTCAGATTCCGGTGATTGCGGTTACCGGATCGAACGGCAAGACTTCGACCAAAGACATGATCGCCGCGGTCCTGTCGACACAGCGGAACATCCTCAAAACCGAAGCCAATTTCAACAATGAGATCGGCCTTTCCCAGACATTGCTGAAGATCGGGCCGGAGCACGAGGCCGTGGTCGTGGAAATGGGGATGCGCGGGTTGGGCGAGATCGCCGGCCTGGCGGCGACTGCCCTGCCGACTGTCGGTGTGGTGACAAACGTTGGGGAAACCCATCTGGAACGCCTGGGCAGCGTGGAAAACATTGCGGCGGCAAAGGCGGAGCTGGTGGAGGCGTTGCCGGCGGAGGGGATCGCTATCCTGAATGGCGACGATGTCCATGTCCTGGCCATGCGGCAGAAAACAAACGCCCGGGTGGTAGCGTACGGAATCGGTCCGGATTTGGACGTGCAGGCGATCAATCTGCAATACTCGGCGCAGGGCGTGACCTTCGACTGTCGGATGAAACAGGCGAC
>CAZRQI010000347.1:0-1986 GCA_964602025.1 uncultured Veillonellaceae bacterium | reverse complement strand
TCCCACAGCGTCTCGTCGACGGAAATCTTGATCGTCTTGGAGTCAAAGGATGCGGCGCCGGCCGGCGCCATGACCGCAAACAACTGCAGGACCACCAACGTAAGAATCACCGCTGCTCGCATTTTTTCGCCTCCGTTTTTTATTTTGTATCCTTCTGAATCCCCCGGTTCATTTGCACAAGGGTTCCAAAAAATCGCCAATCTGTTTGGCAGTCGGCGGACAGCCGCCAATCGTGCGGGAAAATCCGCCCGTGCAGGCGCCCACGCCAATTCCGGAACCGTTCGTGCCCCGAAACCCCTGCCCGATGCACACTTTTTCCGGCAGCTTCCGCAACCGACCGGACTCATCCAAACGTTGCAATGCATGGATCAGGCTGCCGTAACACGCCGAGCAGGCTTCTTTCGCCACCACATGCTCCGCCAACTTCCGGGCCCGGCCCGACGGCTGAAACCGCCCGGTCCGCTTCTTCGCTTCCTCATACTCCACGAGAACCGCCCGCCCCAGATCCGCCGATCCGGCGCCCAGGCGCTCGGCCATCGGAATATAGGCGATGTCGGCCGGCGCATAGCCAAGCAGCGAGGCGGCATAGGCGTCGACGAGCACGGCGTCCTTGCCGGCGAATATCCGGTCCATCGGCACGGGATTGCCGCCTTCTTCAAACGTCAAATCGCCGGCGATCGCATCCACCAGGTTGAGCGCCGGTTTTAACACGGCGGCGAGATGGGCGATGGGCTTGTGCAGTCCCATCGCGTGAAAATGCCGCTTTTCCGAATCCGGCAAGCAGCCCTTCAGGTTTTTCAGGGCGCAGGTCAGCTCCGTCTGACAGTGGGCTTTCAAAACTGGAACATTAATCAGATAATCCACCGATAACGCCGTGCGACAGACAGGGATCGACATGCCCCCCGCCTGGCGCGGTTCCGGCGGATCGCCTTTCAGGTCAAGCAGCGGAACGCCATATTGGCGGGATAGCTTCTCAACCCCGCAGATCCGAAACGCTTCCCGGGTCGACGCGCCGACCCACGATCCTTCCAAAATCAGCAGCCGCTGAAAACCGCGAGTTTGCAAATAGCGAATGATCCCCTCGATAATCTCCGGGTGAGTCGTCGCGCCGGACGAGGCCGGGCTGGCCAACACCAGGTTGGGTTTGACGCCGATCAGCATCTCCGGCCGCAGCTCCCGTTCCAGATCCATGGCCGACAGTAGCGCCATCGTCATCGGCAAGGGGTCGTCGCCATAAATGATGTGGATTTCCGCCGGATCGATCATTCTTCCGCCCGCCTCATTGTCGCATCAGCCACGGCGCCAGTCCCGAACCGAGAGTCACGACGGCGCTGCAACCAATGATCGTCATCGCCAGCCGGCGAAACATCACCGGGTTCATTCCCTGGAAAACCTTGTTGCCCAGCCACCAGGCAATGCCCACCGCCGGCAGGGAAAGCAGCGCATACGGCAGGATATTCCCGTCCAGCGGCAAGCTTCCCACTATGGCCCCCATCGCCAGCGTGACTATATTGCCCAGCATGAAATAGCGGACAAGATTCGCCCGCATGACGACTTTATCTTCATTTTCATTCATCATGTACAGGACGATCGGCGGGCCGTTGAAGGCCGTCGTCGCACCCAGAAAGCCACTGAGCGCCCCGACGACGGACTTGGCCAGCCAGGGCCGGCGAATTGTTACTTTGCAGTTGGCGCAAAGTCCGGCCGTGCACAACAGCAACGCGACGCTAATGAAAATTTTCAGGGCGCCGTCGTCAATCCAGCGCAACACATACGCGCCTGGCAAGCCTCCCGCCACACTGGCGGCAAAAATCAGCCAGATCCGCGAAAAATCACCGTCATGCCAGGTTTTGACCACCATGACGACTTTCATCAGCATGCCGGTAAACAGGACCAACACAATCGCCTCGCGCGGGCTGGTCACCAGCGCCAGCAGCGGCACCGCAATCAATGCATAAGCGAATCCCGTCACCGTCTGCACCAGGC
>CAZRQI010000346.1:0-1987 GCA_964602025.1 uncultured Veillonellaceae bacterium | reverse complement strand
CCAACTTTCATACGGCCTATGCGGATGGAACGACAATCTTTGCGGCATCGTCGATGGAGGCGCCGCTGTCGGACCTGGACCGGGCGGTTTCCTATGCCAAGAATGTCATTGTCCACTCCGACGGAGTCATCAACTATTCGTCGGCCAGCGGAGCGCTTACCTGGAGCGGCGCGCTGCGGATGCTGTTTGTCCGCGCCGACGGGCAGCTGATCCAAAACAGCGTGGCGGCGGGCGGCGTTACGCTCAGCGACAACCAGATGGCGTATGTGGACTTGTCCGAAACCAACGACGCATCGGTTACGGTGTATACGGCCGGATTGACGACCGCTGCGGCCAGCCCGACGAAGGCCTACAACCGGTTGGTGCTTGGGTATAGGAATACTGTCAGCGATGCCTTTTATCCCGTTGGGATAAGGCTGCCGGTCAACCCGGCCGTCGTCGGCTTTTTCGGCGCGGCGCCGGTTGCGAAAACCACGGTCACCTTGGGGAACACGGACAATGAAATCGGCGGACTGGCCATCGGCGCGACCTATTCGCAGGCGGAGGTGCAGGCGCTGCGGGACAAATGCGAGGAACTGGCCGATGACGTGCGGGCGCTGAAAGCGGCGCTTGCCGGCTACGGACTGGTGTAGAAGGGAGGACTGTGAAAGTGATCGAGTACACGCAAATCGAGCTGCGCATCATGGCGGTGTTTTCCGCCATCGGCGCGGCTTTTTCCTTTCTGGTGGGCGGCGTCGACAAACTGATTTCCGCGCTGCTGGTGTTTGTGGCGCTGGACTATGTGACCGGTCTCCTCGCCGCCTGGAAGACGTCGACGCTGGACAGCAAGAAAGGGTTTGAAGGAATCAAGCGCAAGGTGGTCATGCTGCTGATCGTGATCATGGCCCACTGGATCGACGCCTGCCTGTTCGGGGTCAGCACCTTCCGCTCCATGGTGATCTTCGCGTATCTGGGCAACGAGGGACTCAGCATTCTGGAGAACCTGGACCGCATGGGTTATGGCGAGTACATTCCTTCCTTTATCCGCGACAAGCTGGCGCAGCTTCGGGCCGAAAAGGCGGCATTGCGAAACGACCAATGAACGGGCGGGAACCAAGGTTTACTCTGCCCAATGTTTTACGTTTCTGCACAAAATGACAGCAAAATTATGCAGAAAGAAGGGGAGAACTGTGAAAATTGTCATTGATCCCGGCCATGCGGGGCGAAACGTGGATCCGGGGGCGGTGAACCCGGGGACCGGCTTGCAGGAAGCCGATGTTGCGCTGGCGGTGTCGCGATTCCTGGAGGCCGAGCTGACGCGGTCGGGCCACGAGGTGAAACTCACCCGAACCGAGTGGGAGCAATCGGAAACAGATGATCTGGCGTACCGGACCTCGCTTGCGAACGACTGGGGGGCCGATCTTTTTGTTTCCATTCATTGCAACAGCGCGGCAAGCCCGAGCGCGAAAGGCTATGAGGTCTGGACGTCACCAGGGGATACGGAAGGCGACATTTTGGCAACCTGCATCTATGCCCAAATCTCCATGGATTTTCCGGATCGGGCGGGAAGGGCTGACTATTCGGACGGCGACCCGGACAAGGAATCGCGATTTTATGTCCTAGTTCACACCGAGGCGCCGGCTTGCCTGGTGGAAATGGCATTCATTTCGAATGACGAGGAAGCCGCCTTGCTGGCGGACGCCCGGTGGCAGAGCCGGCAGGCGGGAGCGATCGCCCGGGGAATCGCGGAGTATGCCAATGGAAACGGAGGGACGCAATGAATGCGAAAGGTGGTATCTTGCTTATTGGTGCTGCTATTCTGCTTGTCGCCGGCGGTGTCTTCGGCTTCGGCTTATTCCGTGACGGAAGCCCAGCTGACCGAACTGGAGAGCATCTTCAACGACTTGAGGACGGTCAACGAGACCTTGCTGGCAGGGTCGAATCAATCCGCCAGGGACTTGATCGAAGCGCGCGAACAGTTGAAGCGATTGCGGGACGAGTTGACGAA
>CAZRQI010000345.1:0-1987 GCA_964602025.1 uncultured Veillonellaceae bacterium | reverse complement strand
TTGACAAAACCGCTTCCTAAGGCATACAATCAAAGAAAATCCGAGTAAAACAATGGGAATTCGCGAAACTTGGAGGATTAAATTTTGCAGCCGAAAATTGAAGATATATTGGCCAACGCAGAGCGGACGCATCGCTTGACGGAGGCGGAACTGGTCCGCCTGCTGACGGATCCGGAAGCGGCCGGCCATCTGTATGCTACGGCCGATCGAGTGCGGAAAAATTATGTGGGCGATCAGGTGGAATTGCGGGGACTGATCGAGTTCTCCAACATTTGTAGACAGAACTGTCTGTATTGCGGACTGCGGCGAGACAACCGGGAGGTTCCGCGATACCGGCTCGAGGCGGCGATGATTCTGGAATTTGGCCGCCGGGCGGCGGAGTTGGGATATAAAACCCTGGTGATGCAGTCCGGGGAAGATGAGTTTTTTACCCCCGAACGGCTGGGACCGGTATTGGCGGAACTGAAAAAGCTGGGAGTTGCGCTGACGCTCAGCATAGGCGAGAAGAGCCGGGAAGAATACGCTGCGTTGCGCGCCGCCGGCGCCGACCGCTATTTGTTGCGGATCGAGACCACCGACAAGGAGCTCTATGAAAAAATGGATCCGGGCATGAGTTGGGACAACCGGGTGCGTTGCCTCCGGGATCTCAAGGAGCTCGGTTATGAAGTGGGAACAGGGTCGTTGGTCGGCTTGCCGGGACAGACTGTCCGGTCGTTGGCCCAGGATTTGCTCTTTTTTCAGGAACTGGACGCGGACATGATCGGGATTGGGCCGTTCATTCCCAACCCGGATACGCCTTTGGCCGGGTCTGCCGGAGGCACGTTCGACCTAGCCTGCCGCATGATGGCGCTGACCCGCCTGTTGTTGCCGGACGCCAATATTCCAGCGACCACCGCGATGGAAACCCTGCAGCCGGACGGTCGGATGCTGGCTTTGCAACGTGGCGCCAATGTGGTGATGCCGAACGTGACGGATACGGATTATCGAAAAATGTACATGCTATATCCGGGAAAAATCTGTCTGAACGACGCGCCTGCGGACTGTAGAAGCTGTGTGACGGAAAAGATCAGGGACATAGGGCGCACTGTTTCGATGGATCAAGGATTCCGGCGGAAACGCCGGCCTGTCTGACGGATAAGGGAGGAAACGGGCATGTTTAAGCAGATTCGGGAAGATATCCATGCGGTATTCGATCGCGATCCGGCGGCGAAAAATACGATCGAAGTTGTACTGTGCTATCCGGGATTGCACGCGATCTGGGCGCATCGCATTTCGCATTATTTATATGAGCGGCAATACTTTGTATTGGCTCGCCTGGTATCTCATGTTGCAAGATTTTTGACCGGAATCGAAATTCATCCAGGGGCAACGATCGGCAAAGGCTTTTTCATCGACCACGGGATGGGAACCGTGATTGGCGAAACCACGGAAATTGGCCGCAATGTAACGGTTTACCAGGGGGTAACTCTGGGCGGGACAGGCAAGGAAAAGGGCAAACGTCATCCCACGATCGGCGACAATGTCGTCGTGGCGACCGGCGCGAAAATTTTGGGGTCATTTACGGTTGGCAACGACTCGAAGATCGGCGCAGGCTCGGTCGTACTGTCGGAAGTGCCGCCGCATTCGACCGTGGTCGGCATTCCGGGCCGGGTGGTTTACCGTTTCGGCAAAAAGGTCGATGCTTGTGAGGATATTGTCGATCCGGACAACTTGGCTCATAATAATCTGCCGGACCCGGTGGAAGAAATGCTGCGTTGCCTGCAGCAGCACTTGAACCGGTTGGATGAAAAAGTCAACCGGATAGAAAAAAATCAGCCCAAGAGTGATCCGGAGCAGTAGAGAAATGGATGGCTGTTAGTCGCAAAAAAGACGTGTTATAATAAATATACGGATAATTCCAAATTTTTATATCGACGAGGAGGGGTGTTCCCATGGCAAAACTGGAAAAAGTTCTGGTCGCGTATGATGGTTCCCTCCAAAGCAAAGA
>CAZRQI010000344.1:0-2010 GCA_964602025.1 uncultured Veillonellaceae bacterium | reverse complement strand
GCCGGCGAAAGGGAATGGGAGTTCGGCAATGAATAAACTCTGGGAAAAGAGCATCATATCCCAAAAAAATGTTGTGGTCATGGCACTGGGGGTCGCCGTCCTGTTGTTCTTGGCCAGCGGCAGTATTTATCGTTATTTTCGGGGCGGCGGCGTTAATCCGTTTGAAATGGTGTCGATGCTGATCATCGTGTTTGTGCTGGTTGAAAGGTCACAGGGCAGTTATGAGATTGAGGCGGACTCCCGCAGCCTGATGATCCGCAAGCGGGGCTGGATCGGCGCAAAAGATTTGGCCGTCGATTATCGGGACATCATCGGGATCTACAAATATAAGGCTAAATTGATCGGCTATGTGAAATTTCGGCGCACGCACCGCATGAATTCGGCCCTGGACGGGCGGACGGTGTGGGCGATCGCTTATAAAGTCGGCATCAGCGGCAAGCCGGAACATTATGAACGCATCTATTTCAAACCCAGTGATGAAATGCTGGAGTTCTTGTCCGGCCGCATGCCCGGGAAAGTCATGATTTCGGAAAAGAAAGTTGTCGTGGCGGCTCTGCAGGAGGAACAAGCCCGGGAAAAACTCAAGAATGAAACGAAAGAGTGAATTTTTATCGCAAAGATGTTCATGGATTACTCCATGAACATCTTTTTTTATATTCGACATTGCGTGTCCATCAGAATTTAAAAAATAAACATTTTTTTGAATTATATTATTTCAAAAGAAGGAATTGTGACAATATTATAGAATAAAGAGAATGTGTCATACAATATAACAAGCAGACAATCACTCGGTTGGGAAAGGAAAGGAGGTGAAACGGGCAAGACAAGTGATTTGTATAAATAGGCAATGGTCTTGAGGTCTGGTAAAGTAATGAATCAGAATACGGTAGGAGGTATCATTCTTTATGTTCAGTACTGCCGCGATTGCGTCCATTGTGGCGCTCGGTATTGTTGTAGCCATTAGTTGCGTCAATGAAGATTTGCACGTCGGTTTTCTAGGGATCGCATTCGGTATTATTGTCGGCGGGTTGTTTGGCAACATGAACGGCGCCGCGGTCATGCGGTTGTTCCCGGTAAGCTTGTTCATGATCCTGGTCGGCGTCACCTTCCTGTTCGGCATGGCGCAGACCAATGGTACGATGGAAAAACTCACGGCGTACTCCGTGCGTGTATGTAAAGGGAATACCGCAATCGTTCCGTTGATCGTTTTCCTGCTCACCACCTTCGTTACCACCATCGGCCCCGGCAACATCGCCGGCTGCGCCCTGATGGCCCCGGTCGCCATGGCGATCGCTACCCGCATCGGCATGCCGGCGTTCCTGATGACACTGGTCGTCGTTGGCGCCGCCAATGGCGCGGCGTTCTCGCCGTTTGCCCCGACCGGCATCATCTCTAACGGCATCATCGCCAAGATTGCACCGCAGATGCCGGAGCTGACCAAACAAATCTCTCTGGAAGCGTTGGCCTGGAAGATCCACTTCAACTCGGAAGTGGCGCAAGGCGTTGTCAACATCGGTGGCTTCTTTGCCCTCGGTGGTTGGGCCTGGATTCAGAAACAGCGCGGCGCAACCATCAATATCGATGAACTGGCGCCGAAACCGGAACCCTTTGACAAGCACCAACTGTTGACTTTGGCAATGGTTGCCACTTTGATTCTTCTGGTTGTCATTCCGGGTCTGCCGGGAATGAAACAAGCGATTCCCAAGCCGATTCTGAATATGCTTTCCAACGTCGGTTCGGTTGCCTTCATTCTGGCCGGCATCCTGATGCTGACCGGCTCGGGCGACAGCAAGAAAGCTGTCAAAGCAATGCCCTGGTTTGTTATGATGATGGTTTGCGGCGTATCCGTGCTGATTGACGTCATGGATAAAGCCGGCGGCCTGAACGCGCTGGTCAAGTTGATCGGCACCGTATCCAACCCGGTCACGGTTAACGGCTGGCTGGGTCTGATCACTGGCGTACTGTCCGCATACTCCAGCTCCTCCGGCGTGGTTATGCCGATGTTCCTGC
>CAZRQI010000343.1:711-2012 GCA_964602025.1 uncultured Veillonellaceae bacterium | reverse complement strand
ATCGGCTTCGACGATGAGGCCATCTACGAATATATCCGACACCCGGAGCAACACCAGGCGGAATTGCGCCTGATTTCCCAAGACCGTGAGGAGTGCCTGCACAACTTCGAGGAGTGGCGCAACAAAGCAGACAAGACGATGTACTGAACACAGATACCGAACGGAAAACTTGGGGGCGGCATTTTGCGGCATTGGCGAAAATGGATTGATCCGACCTTTACGGACCCGGAACTGGAAGAGAAGTATAACGAAGCCTATCTGCAAGAAAATATCTCCATTACTTGTCTCAGTCTGTGGGTCTGGCAGGGAGCGAATCTGGCTTTGATCGGCATGGATTATTTTTTGTTCGGATTCGGCGGCATGTTCTATTATCTGTTGGCCGTTCGGTTGAGTACTTTTGCCTTTTCATATGGCGTGATCCGGTTTCTGCACAAAGCTAGGGAAGTCGAACGCTATGAGCTCACGCTGTTTGTATCCATGCTCATCGGTACCGGCGTGTTTTTGCTGATCAACCTGACTCGGCCGCCGACATACCTGCAGCATACAGTGGTTGATGTTGTCGGCGTGTTGTGTCTCTATCTGTTTTTTCCCAACCGGTTTTGGTATCGTTTGATCCCGGCATTGCTGCTAACCTTTGGCAGCATATTGTTGTATGTTTTCGTAAAAACG
Organism: uncultured Veillonellaceae bacterium; assembly: GCA_964602025.1. Classification (GTDB taxonomy): domain Bacteria; phylum Bacillota; class Negativicutes; order UBA1444; family UBA1444; genus UBA1444. The sequence goes on along the minus strand of CAZRQI010000343.1, from coordinate 1,343 downwards.
GTTCTGAATCCGGGCATTATCCTCGTGACCCTGGTTTCCTACGGACTGGTCAACTTCCTGGGTCTCTTGGTTTCGGCTCGGTTATACGGGGCAAGACGTAAGGAGTATCGGAGCCGTTTGGCGGAACAGGCGGCGCAGGCCAAGATCGCCCGGCTGGCGATGCAGGATGACCTCACGGGAATTGCCAACCGGCGGCATTTTTACCGGCAGGCGGAAGCCGAATTTGCTCATTACCAACGCGCCAAACAACCATTGGCGTTGCTGATGCTGGACTTGGACCATTTCAAGCGCATTAATGACCAATATGGACATGGCGTCGGCGACGCGGTGTTGATTCGCTTTGCCCAGTACGTTTCGACGCAAATCCGACAGGAGGATCTGCTGGGCCGGGTGGGCGGCGAAGAATTTGCCATCCTGCTGCGTGACGCCACGATTGTCCAGGCGACGGCGATCGCCGACCTCGTGGCGTCCAGGTCGAGGCGGCGGCCCTCCTGCGGGGCCGTGACCTGCAGGCTGCCCTTGTCGAAGGTGACGGCACCCTCGGTGGCGGGACGGTCGATCTCGCCGGCCCACGACTGCAACGCCCGGTCGGCGACACCGGCGTCGACGGCCACGACCCCCGGCCTGCTGGC
>CAZRQI010000343.1:271-701 GCA_964602025.1 uncultured Veillonellaceae bacterium | reverse complement strand
GACGATGCCGACCGCTTCACGGTCAGTATTGGCATCGCTACGGCGGATGAGGCGGATGCGTCATTTGACGTCCTGTTTGGTCGAGCGGACAAGGCACTGTACCGGGCGAAACAAGAGGGCCGGAATCGGGTGGCGATCGCTGCCCCGGTCGTGTCGGAAGGGGAGGGATAATATGAGCAATCTGCGAAACCTGACGATGACGGTCCTGTTGCTGGCATTGATTATCGCCGGCGTCGGATTAAGCCCGCGCGCAACGGCGGCGCCGCAGCCGTCGGAACCGGAAGTCGACCGGATTCTGGATACCCTGACCACCCAGGCGCCGGAAATATTGGAGATGGCCCGCAGAAATCCGCAACATCGACTGGTGATGTCGGTGGAGGCAAAACCGGATCCACAGGCGAAAAACCGGGTCGAACGGGATTTTTACCAG
>CAZRQI010000343.1:0-261 GCA_964602025.1 uncultured Veillonellaceae bacterium | reverse complement strand
TGTGGGATTTGTGATCCAGGACGGAGAGTCGGGGCATCGATCGCGCTGGGCGACTTTCCTGGTGCATAAAGACCGGAACGAGGTTCTTTGGGGGAACTACCAGACCGGCAACACCCATATTCCACTGGCCGACTGGCGGCAGTACATTTACCGGTCGCCGGCGGAAGGCGTCAATGACTGGGCCTGTCTGCCCTATATGCGGGTCGGTCCCATCCAGCCCTACAGCTCGATTGCCGACCTGGAAAAGTTTTTCGGCGCGGA
>CAZRQI010000342.1:1908-2022 GCA_964602025.1 uncultured Veillonellaceae bacterium | reverse complement strand
TTCGGCATCCGCGGCGGCGTGAGGGAAGGCAAGATATTCATCGACGCGCTGCAACTGTTGTCGCTGCTGGCGAACATCGGCGACGCCAAGTCGCTGGTCATTCATCCCGCCTCC
>CAZRQI010000342.1:0-1898 GCA_964602025.1 uncultured Veillonellaceae bacterium | reverse complement strand
GCAGCTGTCGCCGGCGGAGCAGCTGGCCTCCGGGGTGACACCGGACCTGATCCGGCTGTCGGTGGGGATCGAGAATGTGGCGGACATCATGGCCGACATGGACCAGGCGCTGCAGAAGATATAGAAAACGAAGCGGTTGCCGGTATACCGGCAACCGCTTCGTTAACTTTATGCCTTATTCAGTTTCACACCGCGCTTTTCGATCTGCACCTTCTCGGCGTCGAGCAGCGCCAGCGCCCGATCCAGGTCGGTCTCAATAATTTTTGCCGCCAGCCCCTGGCAGGAACTGCTCAGTTCCCGCGGGACGGGGATCAGTGAGCAAGTTACGCCGGCGGTCTTGAGTACTTTTTCCGCCCGGAATGCGTGCCATACGGAGGGAAAAGTGATGATCCGGATCTCTTCCGACAAACTGGTTCCTCCTGTTAAGGTTTTACGATGTGCAGCGTCCATTCCCCGTTGCCGTCGACACAATCCGCCTTGAAATGCTGCGATGCGGCGAATTTGAGGATGTTCTCGCGGGCCGCCGGTTCATCGATCAGGACCGTGAGGTCGTCGCAAGTCATCAAAGCGTCTCGAGTTCGCAGTAGCGGAATCGGGCAGCTGTAGCCGCGTAAATCCAAAGTTTTGTTCATGACGGGAATCTCCTTTCCATTATACAGGATTATTTCAGCAGGGCCAACGCACTTGTGATTCAGGCCGCAACCTTTTCCCGGCAAATAAAACCGATTCCGAACGATACCAGGATGCCGACTCCGACGGCAATTTGCCCATTCACGGGTACTCCGGCGCCGCTGGCCGCCAGATTGATCGTATGGGCCAGGCCGGCCCCGGCCAGCATGCCCAGAACGCAGACGCCGGCATCGGTATTGCCGTCGGCGGCCATGATGAGCTGCCGAAGAGGACAACCGCCTAGAAGGGTGGCGGTAACACCGACGAGATACAGACCGAGAAAGTTCCACAGGTGCATCGTGTGGGCCAGCGGTTGCCCGGTAAATCCGAGCTTGAACGTGCCGAAAGCCATATTGGCGGCCATGGCGCTCAGAAACAGCAAACCGTAAGTTTTCAGCAGGAAGGTGTCTTTGACCAGAAAGAAATCTCGAAAACCGCCACTCAGGCACATCCGCGTTTTCATGGCGACAGCGCCCGTGACCAGGCCGGCGATCAGGCTGACTAGGATCGGTGCATGCTGGGAGCCGGGACCTTTGGTGGAATAGTAGAGAAACCCGGCGCCAGTGGCCACCGCCACGAGTAAAATCGCGGCCAGCATCACCGGCAAATAACCGGCGTAAGCAACCGGACCCTGGATCGTGCGGGCCCGACCCAGACTGAAGCCCCGTTTTAGAAAATAGATGCCGCTGAGAATGCCGGCGATAAATCCGGCCAACGCTGTGATGCCGTTCAGATCGCCGCCGGCGAGACGGAGAATCGCCCGTAGCGGACAGCCGAGAAACACCAGCGCACCGAGCATCATCAGCGCACCGAGCAAGAATCGGACGGCTGGCGCGGAGCCGCCGCGGGGACGGTACTCGCCGCTGACTTTCGACATGGCAAACGCACCAATCATCCAACCGAAGATTTCCGGTCGGGCGTATTGCAACAAGCCTGCCTTGTGGATGCCCAGCGCCCCGGCAATATCCCGCAGATGGCAGGCGGCGCAGAACCCGTAGTTGCCGGGGTTGCCCGCCTTGACCAACAAGACGGCGCCCACGCCGAACGAGAGACCGGCGATCCAGATCCAAATTGACGACAAAATAAACCACTCCTTGTAAAAATTATCATTGCTATCGAAAAAATCGATATTTATAATAATTAAATTCTATCATGCTAAAATCCTGCCGGATAAAGGAAAAAATATTCGGATAGCGAAACAAATAATAACGCAGTCAAGATTTTCAGGG
>CAZRQI010000341.1:0-2034 GCA_964602025.1 uncultured Veillonellaceae bacterium | reverse complement strand
GTCGGCAGCGGCACCTTCGTCAGCAGCGACACCGCCGCGACCGGTTCCCCATCGCCGGCAATGCCGTGGGAACAATTGTTCACTCCCGGCTATAAGGCGCCGCTTTCCTCCATCATGCGCTCCATCATCGCTTCGCCCACCGCCGATGATACCATCTCGATGGCGGCCGGAATGCCGGATCCGGCATTCTATCCCGTTGACATGCTCCATGCCCTGTTGGATTCCCGCCGCCATTCGCTCGACCTCGCCGACCTCGGCCTCATCGCCACGGAAGGCTACCTTCCCTTGCGCCGTTCCATCGCCGCCTGGCAATCCCGGTTGGGCAAGACGGCTTCCCCCGAGCAAATCCTGGTCGTTTCGGGATCGCAGCAGGGACTGTTTTTGATTGTCAAGTCTTTCATCGAACCGCGGGATTATGTTATCCTGGAATCCCCGACGTATCTGGGCGCCATCCAGGTGCTGGAGGCCGCCGGCGCCCGCTTGCTGTGCCTGCCTTCGGCAGGAAAACTCGATCTGGAAATTTTCGAAGACTATCTCATCCGCTATCGGCCTAAATTTTTCTACACCATGTCCGACTTTCAAAACCCAACCGGCCGGGTCATGAGTCTCTCTGACCGGCAGGAACTGATTCGCCTTGCCGCCCGCCACCGCCTCACCATCATCGAAGACGATCCGTACAGCCTGCTTTACTATGGATCGCCGCCGCCGCCTTCGCTCAAGCAGTTGGATACCTACGGCGGAGTCATCCATATCGGCACCTTTTCCAAGACGCTGTTCCCCGGCCTGCGAACCGGCTGGGTCCATGCCGCCGCGCCGGTCATCAACCGCCTGGCCCAGGAAAAGCAATATGTCGATCTGCATAGCCACAATCTGGCCCAACTGATCCTGCATACCTGTCTGGAAGAAGAGGCCCTGGCCCCGCATTTGGCCAAAGTGCGCCGGGAATATAAAAAACGCCGCAACGCCATGGCGGCGGCCATCCGAAAATATTGCAGCCCCGCCATGGATTTCGACCTCGCCGAAGGCGGATTGTATCTTTGGGGACGCCTGAACCCGGCGATTTCGCCGACGGAACTATTGCGCCAGGCGGCGACGCTTGGAATCTCTTTCGTTCCCGGCGACGCCTTTTACGCCCATGGCGCCGCCAGTCATGAAATCCGGCTCTGTTTCGCCACCCACGACGAAGAACGTTTGAACGAAGGCATCCGCCGGCTCGGCCGGGCCCTGGCGGCAACGGGTGCGACGGCGGCGACCTCTGTTTCACCGCCTGCGGCAGGCCGCCCGATTATTTAATCACGACAAGGAGTGTACCATGAAACTTGCTGAAATTCCTGCCATGATCGCCCGCGAACTCGGGGTCCGACCGCAGCAAACCGCAGCGGTGATCGAACTGCTCGACGGCGGCAACACCGTCCCGTTTATCGCCCGCTACCGCAAAGAAGCCACCGGCAACCTTGATGAGGAACAAATCCGTACCATTGACGAACGAATGCAATACCTCCGCAACGTCGGCAAACGTCAGGAGGAAATTCGTTCCGCAATCGAATCCCAGGGCAAATTGACCGATGAATTGGCGATGGCCATCGAAACCGCCCAAAAGCTGCAGGATCTCGAAGACCTGTATCTGCCGTTCCGCCCCAAAAAAAGAACCCGGGCCCAGATCGCCCGGGAAAGAGGCCTGGAATCGCTGGCGGAACGAATGTTGGCTCAAGCCGATCCGCCTGCCGCCGACCGTCTGGCTATCGCAGCCGGATTCATCAATGCCGAAACCGGCGTGGAAGATGCGGAAGCCGCTTTGTCCGGCGCCCGGGACATTGTCGCCGAAACCATCGCCGAGCGGGCGGATCTGCGGACACTGCTGCGGCGTGAAATCTGGAAAACCGCCGCGTTGTCGACGACTTTGGCCGTACCGGACAATGAAGCCCCCGAGTTCCTGAACTACAAGGAGTACCGGGAGGCTGTCAACCACATGCCTTCCCACCGCATTCTCGCCGTCAATCGCGGCGAAACAAAAAAAGCGCTCAAGGTTCATTT
>CAZRQI010000340.1:0-2038 GCA_964602025.1 uncultured Veillonellaceae bacterium | reverse complement strand
ATAAACAGATGCGCGCCGGCGCGGTCGGCCTGTGCTGCGCGACGGTCGGCGAAGCTGAAGTGATGGTCTATTCGGGGATTCCCGAAGTGATGATCGCCAACGAAGTCGTCGATCCGCTGTCGGTGCGGCGGGCGGTGAACCTTGCCCGCCAGGCGCGGGTGCTGATGATCGTCGACGATCCGCAAAACGTCCGGAATATCGGCGCGGCGGCGCAGCAGTACGGGGCGACGGTCGATGTGCTGACGGATCTGGATGTGGGGCAGGGACGCTGCGGGGCCCGCAGCCTGGAAGGGCTGGTGGAGTTGGCGCGGGAAGTGGAACGGACGAAAGGCTTGCGGTTGCGCGGCGTCTTCGGCTATGAAGGGCATGTCCAGTTTATCGCCGACCGTCAGGAACGCGCGGCGAAGGGGCAGGCCGCCAATGCGCGGCTGGTGCAGGCGGCGAAAGAGCTGTCGGGACTGGGCATGAACATTGAAATCGTCAGCGGCGCCGGGACCGGCACCTACGATATTGCGGCCGAATTTCCGGGGATGACCGAGATTCAGGCCGGTTCCTACATTTTTATGGATGGAACCTATCAAAAACTGGGCCTGCCGTTTGAGCAGTCGCTGTCGGTCATGGCGACGGTGGTGAGCCGTCCGTCGGCGGACATCGCCGTTTTCGACGTGGGTCTCAAGGGGATTTCGCCCGAGCGCTTTAATCCTTCGGTGCAGGGCTGCAGCAGCGGCGCGATCGAGGTGAAAAGCCTGTCGGAAGAACATTCGGTGACGATTCTGTCCGGCGCGGCCGATCCACGGCCCGGGGACAAGATGCACTTCATTCCGAGCCACTGTTGCACAACCGTGAATTTGTATGATGCGATGTTCGCCGTCCGGCAGGGCCGGGTGGAAGCGATCTGGCCGGTCGCCGCGCGGCGGGCCTGAGGGTCGCGGCGGGAGGAGACGCACAATGGCGTACGGAAAAGACACGATCTACATCATCGGCATTGCCAAGTCCCAGCAACATAATCCGATCACCCAGCAGTTCGGGCGCTTTTTGTTGGGGTTCGTGGTAAACCGGAATACGGGCGACATTTTATCCTGTGGCAGCACCGTGGTCATGAAAAGCACCTATGATTTTCTCGACGATCTGTTCCAGGGCCAAAACATCGAAACCGACAGCGAGCTGATCCGCAGCGAGATCGAAAACCGTTATTTCGGCGCGTCGCAGAAAGCGATTCTGGTGGCGTACCGCGATGCGCAGCGGCGTTTTCGCCTGTATCGTCAGGGCGTGCGCGGCGATCATCTGACGCGGCAGGAGGAACTCAGCGCCGGTTCGAATTGACATCACCATGGAGTTATGCTAAAATTCTGACATAAAGGCAAAAGTGCATATGGCTGCTTCATTTGCCATTCGCGAGTGAAATCCGGCGCAACAGACATCCTTCCTCAACGGATGTGCTGTTCGCCGTTTTTTTATTCCGGGGGCGGCCCCCCGAACATTCACACTGTGAAGGGAGGAAAACAACAATGCAGGAAAAGATCAAGGTGGTTCAGATGGGGCTCGGGCCGATTGGCAACAAGGCGACTCTATATCTGGCGGAGCGGGCGAATCTGCAGATTGTCGGCGCGGTGGACGCCGATCCGGCCAAAGTCGGCCAGGATGTCGGCGTGCTGGCCGGACTGGCGCCGCTGGGCGTCGTGGTGAAACCGGACATCGCCCAGGCGCTGGCGGGGAAAGCCGCGGATGTGGTGCTGCTGACGACCAGCTCGGCTCTGACGCGGATCGCCGACCAACTGAAACAGGTACTGCCCTTTGGCGTCCATGTCGTTTCTTCCTGCGAGGAGCTGAGCTATCCCTGGCAGACCAATCCGGCCCTGGCGGGCGAGATCGATGAATTGGCGAAAAAGCATGGCGTTTCCGTGTTGTCGACGGGAGTCAATCCCGGATTTTTGATGGATTTCCTGCCGATTGCAATGACCGGCGTTTGTAAGTCGGTTCGCCAGGTGACGGTGGAGCGCATCCAGGACGCGACGTTCCGGCGGATTCCGTTCCAGAA
>CAZRQI010000339.1:0-2038 GCA_964602025.1 uncultured Veillonellaceae bacterium | reverse complement strand
ACCGCCGCCTCGACCACGCCGGGATAGCGGTACAACAGCTCCTCGATCTCCCGGGGGTAAATATTCTCGCCATGGGTGATAATCATGTCCTTCAGCCGGTCTTTGATGAACAGATACCCTTCCTCGTCCCGATAGGCTAGGTCGCCGGTGTGCAGCCAGCCGTCCCGCAGCGTCCGCGCCGTTTCCGCCGGCAGATTGAAATAGCCCTGCATCACATTGGGGCCTCGCACCACCAGTTCCCCGACTGCCCCATCCGGCAGGTCTTTGCCATCCGGATCGACGATGCGCACGGCTACCCCGGGAATCGGCAGGCCGATGGACAGGTGCTTGGCCCGGTGCTGCGGATTGGTAGCCACGACCGGTGAGGCCTCCGACAAACCATACCCTTCCGTGACACCGATGCCGAACTTGCGCTGAAAATCCTCCGCCACCTGTTGCGGCAACGAAGCGCCGCCGGACATGAACAGGCGCAGGCTCTTCAAATCCTCGGCCGAAGCCGTTTTCAGCAGCAGGCCGTACACGGACGGAACGCCGTACATCACCGTCACCTGATACTTCCGGATTCCGGCGATCACGTCCTTGGGAACGAAAGTATCCAGGATCGTCACCGAAGATTTGTGCAAAAAACCGGACAGGATGATGCAAGTCCAGGCCAGACAGTGATACAGCGGCAAAATGCACAGAATGTTATCCTTTGCCGATACCGGCATGGCCTGCGAAAAGCATTCGGCGTCGCTGACCAGGCTCTTGTGCGTCAGTACCGCGCCTTTGGGATTGCCTGTCGTTCCGGAAGTGTAAATGATCGTGCAGGGATCGTCTTCGCCAATCTGATCGTCCAGGGCCGGCGCCGCCTTCGCCGGGATCGGTTCAAAACCGCTGATCTGAGTGACAGAATGCTGACTCACCTTCACCGGATAGTCGTAGGCAGCCAGAGCCGCCGTCAGATCCAGCGGCTGCGAAACAACGAGGTGTTTCATTCCGGCGTCCTTGACGATGAACCCCACTTCCTGCGCCGTCAGCTGGTAATTGATCGGTACGACCAGCGCTCCCAGGCTGACGATCGCCATATAGGAATAAACGAAAGCCGGCGAGTTTCGCAGCAACAACCCGACATTTTCGCCGCGCCGAATCCCGGTTTGATAGAGATAATCGCGAAACCTGGCCACTTCCCGCCGCAGCTGGCCAAAAGTGACGGCCGGTTCATCATGAAAAGCAATGGCGGTTTCTTCCCCAAAATCAATAATCTGATGCAATAACACGGAATCCATTCACTCCTTCAACTAACTCCATCCTCTGGACGGAATAATAGCGACAATGACGCCAGCCGGGCCATCTGGCCGAGGTATTGGACCTCGCGCCGGTCAAACTCCCGATACATCCGGGTATCTGCCAGGCCGATGACGCCAACCACCGCGCCGGCGGAATCCAGCAACGGAAAGCCGACCACCGCAAACAAGAACTTTGAGGACGAAAAGCCCAGATGATCCGGCCAGGTCGTATAATCATCCACCACTAGCGGTTCGCCGCTTTCCCAGACTTTTCCCACCACGCCCTGGCCTTTTTGCAGGGAAGTCCATTCTTTGCCCGCGTCAAAACCAGCCAGAATATACGGCGAAATCGCCGCGCCGTCGCCATCGACCAGCCAGATGAAACCACACGGCGCCATCGCCAATTCCAGGCAGCGGTCCAGCAAAGCCCGCAACAATTCATCCCAGCGCCGTCGCCGCAACAAATCCATGGTTGTATCCTGCAGAACGGTCAGAAACTTGTTTTCCCGCTGCTCGGTCAAATCGCGGAACAAAATAAAAATAATCGTCTGATCGACATCATGGATCAGTTGCAGGCGCAATTCCATTTCCACCGCTTCGCCGTCCGCCCGGCACGCGGTAATCACCAGGGGCGGCAAGATCTTTCGTTCCGGCAAGGTCTCCTTGCAAATGTGATCCACGGTATCCTGCGCATACGGCGCCAAATCATAAAGCGTCAGGGTAAGCGCCTTTCGCAGGGAATACCCGAACAATTGCAAAAAACTCCGATT
>CAZRQI010000338.1:0-2040 GCA_964602025.1 uncultured Veillonellaceae bacterium | reverse complement strand
ACACTCCCGATGCATCGGGAGTGTGTTGTTTTGCTATTGAGTCGTGGCGTAAATATTGATCACGACATTACGTGTCTTGAAATAAATGCTGAACCTTGACGGCGCAGACTTTATATTCGTAGGTCCCGGTTATCTGGTCGCCTGCGTCATTGGTGATCTCGTTCACAGGTGCGTCGGGAAAATGGAAGGACAACCAGACCAACCCCGGCGGGACATCGGTCGTGATGCGGAGTTGCGTTTGAACTTCGCCACGGCGCGACGAAATCCGAACCAGGCTGTCGGAAGAAAGATGCAGACGTGCGGCGTCATCCGGATGAATCCACAAGCGTTCTTCCGGGAGATGGGAAGAAAGCGCCTCGGATCGGCCAAAGGTGCTGACGTTATAGTGATATAGTCTCCTGCCGGTTGTCAGGACGAACGGATATTCTCCATCCGGACCCTCGGCGGGCGGGTGATGATCCACCGGGGTAAACCAGCCCAATCCACACGTGAAATGCCCATTCTCATGCAGATATTGCGTTCCGGGATGGTCCAGGGCAGGAACCGGCCATTGCAAGCCTTGTCTTTCCAGACGTTCGTAAGTGACTCCGCGGTAAATCCCGGTCAGCGAAGCGATTTCCGCCATGACTTCGGACGGTTCCGTATGGGTCATTGTATAGCCCATCCGTGCGGCAAGCGCGACAATAATGTCCAGATCGGTAAGGCTTTCCCCGGGTGGGTCGACTGCTTTTCGCACACGCTGTATTCGACGTTCGGTGTTGGTGAAGGTTCCTTCCTTTTCGGCGAAGCTGGCGGCTGGAAATACTACATCCGCCAATTGGGCGGTCTCGGTCAAAAAGAGATCCTGAACGGCCAAAAAATCCAGAGTCTGCAGAGCATGGCGGACGTGGTTGGCATTGGCGTCCGACAAGACCGGATTTTCGCCGACGATATACATTGCCTTGATTTCGCCGGCGACAGCGGCGGTAAACATCTCCGGAATGGTGAATCCGCGGATCGATGGCAGTGTCACATGCCAGGCCTCTTCAAACCGGCGTCGCTCGTCCGCATCCGACACTTTGCGGTAACCGGGCAGGACGTCGGGAAGCGCGCCCATGTCGCAGGCGCCCTGAACATTGTTCTGGCCGCGGAGGGGATTGACTCCAGAAGAGGGTTTGCCGATATTGCCGGTCAGCATCGCCAGGTTGGCGATGGACAGAACGTTGTCCGTACCCCAACAATGCTCGGTAATGCCGAGCGTGTAGAATATTTGGGCCCGCTCGGCCTGCGCATAAAGGTGAGCTGCTTTTTCCAGCAGGGCAGGTTTGATTCCGGTAATTTTGGCGACGAGCTCCGGCGGATAATTTTTCACCGTTTCGGCGACGGCGTCAAACCCGCTGGTGCAGTGTCCGATGAAATCTTTGTCATGAAGCCCGTCCCGGATGATGATATGCATCAGGCCGTTCAGCAGGGCGACGTCGCTGCCGGGGTTCAGGCGCAACCAGACATCTGCCATGGCGGCGAGCTCTGTTCTACGCGGATCGGCGACAATGAGGCCGGCGCCTTTTCGCCGGGCTTGGCGCATTTTTGCAGCAATCACGGGATGGGCTTCCGAAGGGTTGGCGCCGATGACGAAGAGCATGGTGCTGTCGGCGATTTCGCCGATGGAGTTGGTCATGGCGCCGGAACCGAAGGCTGTGACCAGACCGGCCACGGTGGGACTGTGTCAGGTCCGGGCGCAGTGGTCGACACTGTTTGTGCCAATTACCGCGCGCATGAATTTTTGCAGGAGATAATTTTCTTCATTCGTACAGCGGGCTGAACTTAACGCCGCAATCGAATCCGGGCCATGATCGCGTTTGATTTCCGTCAGACGTTTTGCGGTATAGTCCAGCGCTTCCGTCCAAGACACCGGCTCCAGCTTGTCATTTTTGCGAACCAGCGGCGTGGTCAGGCGATGCGGGCTGTGAACATAGTCCGTACCGAAACGGCCTTTGACGCAGAGAAGACGGCCATTAACCGGGCTGTCCGGGTTGGAAGTCACGCCAATGATTTTGCCAT
>CAZRQI010000337.1:0-2041 GCA_964602025.1 uncultured Veillonellaceae bacterium | reverse complement strand
CCGGCGTAGCCGTCGGCGATCGGTTTTTTGCCGGTGCGGACGCCTTCGACCAGTTGCTTGACTTCGTTGCGCAGGGCATCGCCCGGCGGAATAAACGGCGACAGGACATCGCCGAGGTGATAACCGGGCTTGCCGTCGCCGCCGCAGGTCACGCAGCGGTCGTAGATTCGGAGTTTTTCCGAGGCTTCCTGGTCGTTGTAGTAGGCGCTCTTTTTCGTGCCCACCAGCGCGCCGTGCCGCATTTTGACCGGCGACAGCCAGTTCACATGAGTCTGGGCGACAAATTTGTCTTCAAAGAACATGTGCAGCTGGGCCATGCTTTCCGGGAATCCGGGTAAATGGCTCGTGCCCACCGCCAATACTTCCGTTGGCATCCGGCCGGTCACATGGTAGAACAGCGATACATCATGCACCGCCAGATCCCACAGCACGTTGTAGTCGTTGCGGACAGCGCCGAGGTTCAATCGGACCGAGTCCCAGTACAGGAGCTTGCCCAATTCGCCGCTCTGGATCAGGTTATGCAGATATTGCGCTTCGTTGGTGTAGCACAGTACATGGTCGGTGGCCAGGAGCAGGCCCTTTTTCTCCGCCAGCTCGATCAGTTCTTCGGCGTGGGCTACGCTGGCCGTCATCGGCTTCTCGACGAGCACATGTTTGCCGGCTTCCAGCGCCGCTTTCGCCAGCGGGTAGTGGCTGTCCACCGGCGTCGCGATGGCGACGAGATCGACTTTCGGATCGTTCAGGACGTCCAGGTGGTTGGTGGTCGCCTGCACGTCGTGGAAGGTCTGTTTCAGAAACTCAAGGCGAGGGGCGCTGAGGTCGCACATCCACTTGAGCTTGGTTTCCGTATTGGAGAAGAAGACGTTGAGCAGGTTGGGGCCCCAACCGCCGCAGCCGATGACGGCCGTCTGGATCTTTTTCATGGTCGCACCTCTATTTCACGCAGAATTCGCGGACGGCGTCGGTGACCTGGTCGATCTGCTCGTCGGTCATTTCCGGGAACATCGGCAAGGTCAGACAACGTTTGGCGACGGTTTCGCTGACCGGCAGATCGCCCGGCTTGTAGCCGAGATGCGCGTAGGCTTTCTGCAGATGGACCGGCAACGGATAGTGCAGCGCCGATTCCACGCCGCGCGAAGCCAGATGCTTCTGCAATTCGTCACGCCGGGGATGCTGGATGACGAACAGATACCAGTTGCTGGTGCACCACTGTTTGATTTCGGGCAACACCAGGCCCGGCAGGCCGGCCATGGACAGTTTGTAGTTTTTCGCGATCTGATGCCGCTGCTCGGTCCATTTCGGCAAGTGGCGCAGTTTCACGTCGAGAATGGCGCCCTGCATGCCGTCCATGCGGTAGTTGAAGCCGAGTTCGTCGTAGTAGTAGCGCTGCCCCTGCGAATGGTTGCGCAAACGCCGCAGATGGTCGGCCATCGCCGAGTCGTTGGTGCAGACGCCGCCGGCTTCGCCGAACGCGCCGAGGTTCTTGCCGGGATAGAAGCTGAAGCAGGAAGACACGCCAAATGTGCCGGCGTTCTTGCCTTTGTAGGTCGAGCCGTGCGCCTGCGCGGCGTCCTCCACGAGCGCCAATTTATGCCGCTTGCAGATGTCGATGATCTCGTCCATGTCGCAGGTGTGGCCGTAAAGGTGGACCGGCAGCACCGCCTTGGTTTTCGGCGTGATGGCGGCTTCCAGTTTTTTGGGGTCCATCGTGTAGGTGTGCGGGTCGATATCCACGAAGACCGGTTTCGCGCCGCAGTAGGAGATCGCCCAGGCGGTCGCCACGAAGGTGTAGGACACGGTGATGACCTCGTCGCCCGGTTCCACGCCGGCGGCGATCAGGGCCAGATGCAGCGCGTCGGTGCCGCTGCCGCAACCGATGCAGTATCGGGTTCCGACATAGCGGGCGAAATTCTCTTCAAACTGGCTGACAGCCGGGCCGAGAATGTAGGCGGCGGATGACAGCACTTTTTCAATCTCGGGGGCCAGTTCTTCCTTGATGGTTTGATATTGCAGGGGAAGATCCTGCAAAGGCACTTTTTTC
>CAZRQI010000336.1:0-2050 GCA_964602025.1 uncultured Veillonellaceae bacterium | reverse complement strand
GGTTTGTAGGGCAGGTGCGGGTCGCCGAGCACGACGATCCGGTAGTATTCGGGAGCAGCGGCTGCTGTGGGCTGAACGATGAAACCCAGGACAAATAGCAGAAGCAGGCAGGAAAACAATACGGCGGTCGTGCGAAAAATGCGGGGTTGGCGGGAAAAAAGCATGGCGGTGTCTCCTTTGAACAACATAATGCGGAATGGGTTGGCAGAATAGGCAGCCCTTGTCGCCGACGTGCGGATGCAATATAATTAACTCGTAAGTAAGTAACTCATGAGTTAATAGAGGTGCGAAATGTTTATTGGACGTACGCAAGAAATGGCAATGCTGCAGCGTTTGGCGACAACGCAGGGGTTTCAGTTTTTGGTGGTGTATGGACGTCGACGGGTGGGAAAGACGACGTTGTTGAGTGAGTTTTGCCGGGGACGCAATGCCGTGTTTTTCGTAGCCGACGAGTTTGACGAGAAGGCTTCGCTGGACAGGTTTTCCCGCCAACTTCTCGCGTGGGCCTCTATGCCGGATTTGGCGCAGCCTTTTGCATCCTGGGACGCCGCGTTTGAGTTTTTGGCGAGACGGGCGGAGCAAGAGCGCGTAGTACTAGTGATCGACGAGTATCCGTATCTGGCGGAAGCATATCCCCGGATTTCGTCGTTGCTGCAAAACCTGATTGACCACCGCTTCGCGGCGGGACAGCTATTTTTGATCTTGTGCGGTTCTTCGGTCGGGTTTATGGAGAGGGAAGTCCTGGGTGAAAAGAGTCCCTTGTTCGGCCGCCGTACAGCGCAATTGCAGTTGCAACCGCTGTCCTTTGCCGAAAGTCGGCTCTTTTTTTCTGAATGGACGGCAGAGGACCAACTTGGCGCCTATGGCATTTTGGGCGGAATTCCGCAATATCTCCGGCAATTTGAGCCCAAGCGCGGCGTTGCGGCGAATGTCAGGGAAAGGATATTGGACAAGACGGCTTTTCTGTATGAGGAACCCCGAAACTTGTTGCGGCAAGAACTTCGGCAGCCGGCTCTGTACCACTCCATTTTGACTGCAGTCGCCGGCGGAGCGAGCAAAATCGGTGAAATCGCTGACAAAATCGGCGAGCCGAGCGACAAAACCGCTAAATATGTCGGTACGCTGCTCGAACTGCGAATTTTGCGGCGGGAGTTGCCGATCGGGGTTCCCGTTTCAAGTCGTAAGACCGTGTACCGCCTGGCGGATGCATTTTTCGCTTTCTGGTATCGGTTCGTGTTTCCGTCGACCGATGCTCTGGCGCAGGGAATGGGCGACGTGGTCTGGTCGGCCCGGGTGGAACCTTATCTGAACGAGTATTTGGGGCCTGTTTTCGAGGAGGTTTGCCGTGAAACGCTGTGGGGTTGGAATCAGGCTGGCAAATTGCCCTTTGTATTCGATCGACTGGGCCGCTGGTGGGGCAATGACGTCCAGCAGCGCCGGGAAGCGGAAATCGATATTGTGGCGACGGATGGTCGGCGTGCTCTGGTGGGGGAATGCCGCTGGCGCAATGAACTGGTCAGTCGTGCGGATGTCGAAAGCCTGTTGGACAAGGGGCGGTTGCTGCCGTTTGAAGAATATGATTATGTTTTTTTTGCGAAACGGGGATTCCGAGCCGGGGCACGGGATATCGCGGCTCGCTCCGGCGGTCGGCTTCGTTTGGTTTCCTTTGCGGAAATGTGACTGCCGTGGAATAATATGACTATTTCTTGGCTATTTCACTGGCGGCGGCGACGACCTCGTCCGGGTCGATGTGCAGCAGGCAGGTGAAGCGGGGGCATTTTTCCTTCACACAGGCGCCGGCGCATTCGTAATGCATCGGCCGGATGACGCGGTGGGGATCGATGGCTGGCTGCCAGCGGGCGGGAATGTCGGAACGCACCGGGAAGATGGAGACGACGGGAATGCCGAGGGCGGCGGCCAGATGGCCGGTGCCGGTGTCCGGGCAGATAAACACATTCATTCGTTCGATGAGGGCGGCGGTTTCGCGCAAGGAACAGGCGCCGGCGAGGTCGACGATTCGCGCGCCGGTGTCGGCGGCAAGACTGGCCCG
>CAZRQI010000335.1:0-2051 GCA_964602025.1 uncultured Veillonellaceae bacterium | reverse complement strand
GGCACGGGACTTTGACTCCCGCATGCGTTGGTTCGAGTCCAGCCGCCCCAGCCATATGACCCACTAGCTCAGTCGGTAGAGCACCTGACTTTTAATCAGGGAGTCCGCAGTTCGAGTCTGCGGTGGGTCACCACTTTAAAACCAAGGCTCTCAGCAAATTTTGCTGAGAGCCTTTTTGTGAACGGTGCGGTTATTTCAACTGGTAGTAGATGCCGCCGTCCGGGCCGAGCGGAATGTTGAATACGATGAACAGGATCAGCAGGATCGTCCAGACGATGGCGAACGAGACGGAGAACGGCATCATGTTGGCGATGATGGTGCCCATGCCGGTCTTCGGTTCATATTGTTTGGCGAAGGCCACGATGATCGGGAAATAGGGGAATAACGGCGACACTGGATTGGTGATGGAGTCGCCGATCCGGTAGGCCATCTGGGTCAGGGCGGGATCGTAACCGACCAACAGGAACATCGGCACGAACACCGGCGCCATGATGGCCCATTTGGCCGAGGCGCTGCCAACGAAAATGTTGATGAGCGAGGCGATGAAGATGAAGCCGATGATCAGGCCGATCCCGGTGAAGCCGGCGTCCTTGAGGAATTCGGCGCCTTTGACCGACAGGATGATGCCCATGTTGGACCAGTTGAAGTAAGCCAAAAACTGTGACGCCATGAAGGCCAGTACGATGTAGCCGCCCATGCTGCTCATGGATTGGCCCATCATGGACACGACTTCCTTGTCGCTTTTGATGCTCTTGGTGATATAGCCGTACACCAGGCCGGGGATCAGGAACATGCCGGTGATGAGCGGAACGATGCCCTGCATCAGCGGTGCTTTCCAGGCGAGGATCGACTTGGTGGCGGGATCGGCCATGAAGGCCTTGTCGCCGACCGATAGCGCGGCGATGACGGCCACGTAGAGGAGACAGGAGATGCCGGCCCATTTGAGGCCTTTGGACTGGACGTCGGTCAGCTTTTCCAAACCGTTGCTGCCAGCGGCGACGGTACCGGTATAGGTTCCGAGACGTGGCTCGACGATCTTGGCGTTGACCAGAACGCCGGTCAGGGCCAGGATCAGGGTGGAGGCAAAAATGAAGTAGTAGTTCATAGCGGGCGAGGAGACGTATTTAGGGTCGATGACCTGGGCGGCGGGAATGGTGAAACCGGCGGCCAGGACGTCGGACATATTGACCATCAGGTTGGCGGCGAACCCGGCGGCTACTCCGCCGTAGGCCACAAAGATGCCGGCCAGGGGATGGCGGCCGATCGCCAGGAACACGACGGCGGCCAGCGGCGGCAACACGATAAAGCCGGCGTCACCGGCAGCGTTGGCGCAGATGCCGGCCAGCATGACCATGAATGTCACCAGAGTGGCCGGCACCTGAGTGACGAAATGTTTCATGGCCGTTTCCATTAGGCCGGTTTTTTCGGCGACGCCTACGCCGAGCATGACGACGAGGACCAGGCCCAGCGGAGGGAAACTCTGGAAGTTGCCGACAATCTGGCCGAGGATTTTTTGCAGGTTTTCCTTGGTCAAGAGGCTGACGGCGGTGACCACTTTCTTCGTGGAGGGATGGACTACGGACACGCCGGCGTTCGCGACGAAATCGGAAATCAAGATGACCAGGACACAGAAGATCAGAAACAGGGTGACGGGATCAGGCAGCTTGTTGCCGGCGGCTTCGACGAGATTCAGGATTTTGTTGAAAAAACTGCTGCTCTTTGGCGCCGACTGTTCGACACGACGGGGATTTTGGCTCATTCATTACAACTCCTTTATTATGTTTGCTAGTCGCGTTTGATTAGTGCGAATCGTTCAGCAGATCCAGGGCCGCCTGGGCGTAAATGACGGGCAGGCTGGCCAGGACGTCCTCGTCGATGTCGAACTGCGGATGATGGATGTCGTGGGTGAGGCCTTTGACGGCGTTACGGACGCCGACTCGGATATATGTGCCGGGAACAGCCAGCAGATAGTAGGCGAAATCTTCGGCGCCCATGGAGGCGCGGGCGGCGGTTCGGACATTTTCCGCACCCAGGATTTTGGCGGCTGACTG
>CAZRQI010000334.1:0-2053 GCA_964602025.1 uncultured Veillonellaceae bacterium | reverse complement strand
CCGACCTGGTGCCGATTGTAGTCGATCCGGCCTGGGTTGAATCAATTCGTCAAGCTTTGCCGGAACTGCCGGAAGCTCGTAAAGGACGATTGATGAAAAATCAAGGGTTGTCGGCCTATGACGCTGAAATCATTACATCGACACGACCCATGGCTGATTACTACGACGCGTTGATCGCTGCGGGATTGGAGGCCAAGGCCGCCGCCAACTGGCTGATGGGTGAAGTATCGAAGCATCTGAACGCCTGTTCGCTGGATATCCGAAATTGTCCGGTATCACCGGCCAATCTGGCGGAAATGATTGCTTTGATTGAAAAAGGTACGATTTCCGGCAAGATTGCCAAGTCGGTGTTTGAATCCATGTGGACGGAAGGGAAAACCGCCGGGGTCATCATCAAAGAACAAGGCTTGGTTCAGATGAGTGACGAGGGAGAACTCGGCGGCATCGTCGAAGCGGTAATCGCAGCCAATCCGCAGTCGGTGGCTGACTTCAAGGCCGGCAAGGAGAAAGCCATCGGCTTTTTGGTGGGGCAGATTATGCGGCAGACCAAGGGTAGAGCCAATCCGGAATTGGTGAACCGCATCCTGAAAGAAAAACTTGCTGGAATGTAAGAGGAGCGTAACATTTATGTCCCGCGAACGCAGGGCGTCAAAGCCAAATGAAAAAGTCCGACCGGTTCAACTCGGCCGGACTTATACTTTTCCGATTACCGGACTGGGCCATTCAGGCGAAGGAGTGGGGCGGGTCGAAGGCTTTACCGTCTTTGTCCGCTATGCCTTGCCGGAAGAGACTGTGACAGTCGTGATCGAAGAGGTGCGGGCCAACTTTGCCCGAGGCCGTCTCCTTCGCGTCGAGATCTCCGATCCGCAGCGAGTGAGTCCACTCTGCCCGGTATATGAGGCGTGTGGCGGTTGCCAGTTGCAGCATCTCTCGTATGCGGGACAGTTAGCAGCGAAATATCAATCCGTACAGGATGCGATGCAACGAATCGGCAAGCTGGTGGATGTGAATATCAAACCAGTGCTGGGAATGGATGATCCCTGGAGGTATCGGAATAAGGCGCAGTTTCCGGTTGGACGTATGGGCGAAAAAATCGTCACCGGCTGTTTCGCAGCAGGAAGTCACGAAATCGTACCTACGGATAGCTGCCTGATTCAACATTCGCTGAATGACCGGCTATTGACAGAAGTGCGACGGATTGCGGCGGCAATCGGTGTGACTCCATATGATGAAAAAACGGGGCAGGGAGTCTTGCGGCATGTCATGGGACGAGTTGGCAGCGCAACAGGAGAAGTGATGGCGGTGCTGGTGACAGCGACGCAGGATTTCCCGGGAAATGAGGCACTGGTCCAGCAGCTGAAGGGCGCTATGCCGGAATTGACTTCCATTCAGCAAAATATCAATCCGGCTCGGACGAATGTGATTCTGGGACGGGAAACGCGGGTTTTGTGGGGAACGCCCGTGATACACGACCGTATCGGACGATTTTCTTTTCAAATCTCGGCGGAATCCTTTTTTCAGGTAAATGCCGTGCAGACGCAAGTGCTGTATGAAAAAGCTGTGCAAGCTGCGGGACTTACCGGCGGCGAGACAGTTTTTGATCTCTACAGCGGCACCGGAACGATCAGTCTCTTTCTGGCGGAACATTCGACGCAGGTTTATGGAATCGAATATTCTCCGGCGGCAGTCGCAGACGCCGAACGCAATGCGACCGCTAACGAAATTCATAATGTACAATTCATCGCTGGCGATGTGGCGGCAAAAATCGTTGAACTGCAGAAAAAAGGAATCCGGCCCGATGTGATCGTACTCGATCCACCTCGAGCGGGATGTGAAGAGATCGTGCTGAGAACGGCAGCCGAAATGGGACCGACCCGGATGGTTTACGTGTCCTGCAACCCGGCGACCTTGGCGCGCGATTTGGCATTACTTGAACCGATGGGGTATAGGACAAGCGAGATTCAACCTGTCGATATGTTCCCGCAGACATATCACGTGGAGACGTGCGTACTTTTGTCCCACAAAAATTCGTAAACATCTCCACCGTCCCTAT
>CAZRQI010000333.1:0-2056 GCA_964602025.1 uncultured Veillonellaceae bacterium | reverse complement strand
TGGCTTTTGTCAACAGCAACATTCATACGCTGGATCATTACATGCGGTCATTGTTTGCCCTGCTACCCCTGTGCGACGAAACCGTCCGCGTCTGCTCTTCCTCCAGCGACACCGACTGCCGCGCAGCCGCACAACGCATGGCCGAGGCCAAAAAAAGCCCTTCGCTGGCGGCAATGCTGGCGGATTATCCCGACCTGTACGCCGAGACACTGACCGGACTGGATCGGGTGAAAGGCATTGTGGATTCGCTGCGCAGCTTTTCCCGGGTCGATCAGGGATCTTCCCTCGCCGAATATGATCTCACCGCCGGCGTCAACAGCACGTTGCTGGTCGCTTACAATGAATACAAATATACGGCCGTTGTCCACAAGGAACTGGGCGATGTTCCTAAATTCCAAGCCGTTGGCGGCCAGGTAAACCAAGTGCTGCTCAACCTGATCGTCAACGCTTCCCAGGCAATCCGTTCCCAAAACCGCAATGAGCCGGGCGTCATTTATGTTAAGACCTTCATCGAATCAGAACATGCTGTCTGTGAAATATTCAACGATGGTCCGCCCATTCCCGCCGAAGTTGCTTCACACCTGTTCGAACCCTTCTTTACCACAAAGCCGGTCGGTGAAGGAACCGGCTTGGGATTGAGCATCTCTTATGATATTATTGTCAATGTCCACAAAGGACACATCAGCTTTACCAGCGACGATACCGGAACCGTCTTTCGGGTCGAGCTGCCGCTCAGTTCCGCCCATTAAGGCTCCAGATAGGCCTCTTTCAAATAGGGAACGCCCAAAATGGAGCGGACAACCCCTTTGACCTGCGTACGAAGCAAAACGGGATTGGTCTGGAAAAACACCGGCGCGATGACGGCATCCTCCAGCAGGATTTTTTCCGCGTCATGCAAACGCCGCATCCGTTGCTTGGGATCCAGCCCCTGCTGCGCCTCGGCGATCAGCTTGTCGTATTGGGGATTGCGATAATCGGCGGCGTTATTGCTGCCGCCGGAAACAAACAGATCCAGAAAGGTCAGGGGATCGGGGTAATCCCCGCTCCAACTCTCCCGCGCCACCTGGAAGTCATGTTTGTCCAAGGAATCCCAATAAACTTTCCATTCCTGATTGGTGACCATCACTTGTACGCCCAGATTCTTTTTCCACATTTCCTGCAAGGCCTCGGCGACGACTTTATTGGATTCGCTGGTATTGAAAAGAAAACTGACAGCCGGAAATCCCTTTCCGTCGGGGAAACCGGCTTCCGCCAACAACCGGCGAGCGGTAGAAATATCGCCGTCTTTCAGCAATGGGCCGCCCTGGGTTCGGAAATCCGCATTGGCAGCGGCATCGGCAATACCGGCGGGAACAAATGCCAGCGCCGGCGCCTGGCCGCCCCGCAAAAGCTTGTCGGTAATGGCGGCCCGATCAATGGCCAGTGAAAAGGCCTTGCGAACTTTTGGATTGTCAAACGGCGGTTTTGTGACATTGAACGACACATAGACCGTTCCCAGGAACGGGTATATCCGAACTTTTCCTTCCTTGACCAGCCGGGGCACTTCCGAAGGCGGAATACTGTCGCCCATATCCAGCTGACCGCTCTCGAACATGGAAAGGGCGGTGGATGAATTATCCAGCAGATACAGGTCGATTTTCGCCGATTTTACTTTGCCCTGATCCCAGTAGTTTTCGTTTTTAGCCAATTCCATTCGGCTTGATTTCACCCAGGATACCAGTTTGAACGGACCATTGGCAATGACGGTTTGAGGTTGGTTGGCCCACTTGCTGTCGGCCGCCGCCGTTTTTTTATGCACCGGGTAGTACACATGAAAAGCTGTCAGCGCCAAAAAATAGGCAGTGGGCCGCTCCAGCTCCACTTCCAGGGTGCGGTCATCCCTGGCCCGAACCCCGACTTGCGCCGCCCCGGTTTTTTTTGTGGCGTAGGCTTCGCCATTTTTCAGGCAGTACAGCATATAGGCATTGGGGCTTGCCAATTCAGGCGAAAGTCCTGTTTTCCAGGCATATTCGAAATCGTGGGCAGTCACCGGCTCACCGTTGGACCATCGGAGTCC
>CAZRQI010000332.1:0-2067 GCA_964602025.1 uncultured Veillonellaceae bacterium | reverse complement strand
GCCGCTCCGGTAAAATGGGTCGCCAACTCGGTCTGGCCACCAGCCAACCATCACAGCGTCGGTTTGAACGATTTCGCCAAACGGGCCAAGGAAGCAACGAAAGGAAAAGTCGAGATTACGGTTCAGACCGGCGGAGCCTTGGGATACAAGGGACCGGAACTGCTCAAAGCGGTCCGCGACGGACTGGTTCCGATGTCGGATATGCTGACAAGCGGCGTGGCCGGGGACGAACCGCTGTTCGACATTGTGACGTTGCCGTTTTTGATTCAAAGTTTTGATGAAGGAAAAATCCTTAGCGATATCGCCCGTCCGCATTTTGACAAAGTGGCCGAACAAAAATGGGGTCAAAAAATTCTCTATATTGCGCCCTGGCCGGCCGCCGGACTGTGGACCAAAAAGGAAGTCAAAACCCTGGCGGACATGAAGGGCCTGAAAACACGGACATATGACAAAAACGGCGCCCTGGTGATGCAGGCTGTAGGCGGCACACCTTATCCGCTGCCGTTCAGCGAAGTTTATTCTTCGCTTGCCACCAATTTGATCGACTCTGTGCTGACTTCTACCCCGACCGCCGTGGATGCGAAGTTCTGGGAAGTCCTGAAGTTCTATGCGCCGATCAATATTACCATGGCGACGGACTTGGTCACGGTCAACCTGAAAGAGTTCAACAAACTGGACAAGGATACCCAGGCGGCCCTGATCAAACTGGGCAAGGACATGGAAGCCGAAATGTGGAAGAAAGTCGCCCAGTTGGACAAAGATCAGGAAGCGATCAGCAACAAGGGCGGCATCAAGACAATCGCCCCGAGCAAAGAGTATCTGAACGAATTGTCCACGATTACGAAAGGCATCCGGGAAGAATGGCTGAAAAAAGCGCCGCCGGAAGCTAAGGTTATCGTTGACGAATTCAATAAAAAAGTCGGACGGAAGTAGCGATAAGAATGAGAGGAGTCCGATGGGAAAAATTCTCGTCGGCTCCTCTTTTTTTCAGGCGGGAGGGAAAACAATGAAGCTTTTTGTTCGTTTTTGTGACGGACTGGCGAATGCCTGCGGCGTAGCGTCGGGTTTTTTGATGATTGTGTCAACTCTGTTGGTATTGGCGGAGATATTTGTTCGAACGGCTTTTTCCAAAACTCTCTACATTACAGAGGAATATTCCGGTTATATGATGGCGGCCATGACATTTCTGGCGCTCGCCTACACACTGAAGGAAAAGAGTCACATCCGCATGACTTTTTTGCATACGATTGCCAAAGGCCGGGCCAAGATAATGGTCGACGTATTTGCCCTGTGTGTTGGGGCGATGTTTTGCGCCGTTCTGACTTATACAACCATGGATTTCTTCTGGGACGCCGTGGTCACCAAAAGCCGTTCCATGTCGATCTCACAGACCTACATGGCGATTCCCCAATTCTTTATGCCGTTTGGAACATTGGTCATGACTCTGCAATTCGTGGCGGAGATTATTCGTTCCGTGTTGTTGCTGCAGTCCGGCAATGTGGATGATGTGGAAGCGGAATCCAATTTGTTGGGACGATAGGGAGGCGAATTCATGGACTTATTTATTGTTTCTTTTTCTTTGCTGGCATGCCTGGCCGCTTTTTTGCTCAGTACGGTCTGGGTCGGTATTTCGCTTTTTTTGGTCGGATTGGTCGGCTTTGTCCTGTTCACCGGCAGCCCGACCCTGGCGATTTTAGCCAATATCACCTGGAATAGTACCAGCGGTTCCACCATGTTGGCTTTGCCATTATTCGTTCTCATGGGGGAGATCCTTTTCCGCAGTAAGATTTCCGAAAATCTGTTCAATGGCCTGTCGCCCTGGATGGATCATTTGCCCGGTCGACTTGTCCATGTGAATATTGTGGCCTGTACATTGTTTGCGGCCGTCAGTGGCTCTTCGGCCGCAACGACGGCAACGGTGGGGAAAATAACCTTGCCGGAACTACTGAAGCGAAAATATGACCGTTCGTTGGTTTTGGGCTCCCTGGCGGGCGCCGGGACATTGGGCTTTCTCATTCCCCCCAGCATGATGATGCTCGTATATGGGATTTTGGCGGATGTCAGCAT
>CAZRQI010000331.1:0-2079 GCA_964602025.1 uncultured Veillonellaceae bacterium | reverse complement strand
TCGCGGACTCCCCGCAAGTTGATCAGCATCAGCATGCAAAACAGAATGACAAGGTCGAGGGCCACTTCATGGCCGATCAAGGAAGGAAATGCGGAAGTCAGCGCATCCGTGCCGGAGGAGATACTGACGGCGACCGTCAGCACATAGTCGGCGAAAAGAGAGGCGGCGGCGACCAGGGCCGGCAATTCTCCCAAATTGTGCATGGCGACGGAATAGGAGCCGCCACCGCCAGGATTCGCGCGAGCCACTTGCGCGTACGACAGGGTGACAATGGCCAGCAGGATTAATACGGCCGATATGACCATCGGCAGATACCCATATGCCAATAGACCGGGGACCGCCAGCGCCAAAGCAATTTGTTCAGGCCCATAACCCACCGAAGAGATGGCATCGGAGGAA
This sequence comes from uncultured Veillonellaceae bacterium, assembly GCA_964602025.1. Classification (GTDB taxonomy): domain Bacteria; phylum Bacillota; class Negativicutes; order UBA1444; family UBA1444; genus UBA1444. The sequence continues at coordinate 1,680 of CAZRQI010000331.1, read as the reverse complement.
AAAATCGACAAAGCTTTCCATTTCGGCAGCTTTTCATGCGATATTTCCCAATTCAGCAAAGGACGTCCGATTAAGAAGCGATGAACGGACCTAAACAAAAACGATTTACCTCCCCGAAAATACTTGCTTCAAGAATGCTGATAAGAACGAATCTAATTATAGCTCGATTCAAAATAAAAGCGATGGACGAAAACAGACAAAAAACGACTAGTTTAAGCTGGTTTATTGCCGATTATTGATGTTTGCCGGCACGGCGCTGACATTATCGTCAACGAACTCATTCTTTCGCTGTTTTTCGCAATGTATCCGCCAGAATTGACGCGCGAATCATTCCGCGGGGGTGGTTTTGACCGTAAAGCGGTCGCCGCTGGCGCCGGCGAATTCGAGGAAACTCCCGGCCGGCGCGTAAACCGCCTCGCCGCCCCAGACACTGTCGGACAGGACGGCGCCGTCGGGACTGAACAGGATGACCCGGCCGCCTTGTGGCCGCACTGTCTCGATGATGCCGGCGGCGACGATTTTGCGCCATTCGTTGAACCCTTCCCGACCAAGGAAGATCGTGTCCGTCGCGCCTTCCAGCGGTTGGGCCAGATCGCCGGGCATATACTCGAATCCGGATAACCAGGCCCAATAGCGGCCGTCCTTTTCGAAAAATTCCAGTTCGGAGGCGTCACGTACCGATGCCAGGGAAACGCCGGCCGCCGTCGGCGAGACGATCCTTTTCAGGCCGCCAAAATCGACGTATCCCGGCAATAGGTCGATTTGTCGGAGGGTTTCCATGTGCTGGCCGACCATCAGGCTCCCCTCATAGGGCTGGACATTCCGTCGCAGCCAAAGCGGCTGCGTAACTTTTGGCGATAACTGGACCGGTGCGGCAAGCGGAATGATTTTTTCCACCATGATTACATCCATACTGCTGGATTTGACCAGATAGTGCTTCTGATCAACGGTTGTCAGGTAATATTTCGCATCGCCGGAATCGTAGAACAAGCCGTCGTGGTAGACCGCCGACAAACTTGGCGGCGCGGCGGGATCGTCTGTGCTGCGCAAAGTCAGGGCGCCGGAATCGGCGGCGAGCGATAGCTTGAACATGGCGCCGCTGTCGCCGGCGTAGTAGCCTTCATACGACAAGAGATCCGCCGGCAGCGGTTGCGCCGGGCGCGGGGTTCTGACGGTTGCCGGCGCTGGCTTCAACAGATTCTTGTCGGCGGCAACCGCGTCGAGCAGTTTCAGGGCGATGTCGTAGGCTGGCGCGCCGGGTCCGGTGGCGATGACCGCGACGGAAATCCGGTGTTCGGGAAGGGTGAACAGCATGGACGTGTATTGATGCGTGCCGCCGCTTTTACCCAGCACGTTCAGACCCTGTTGCCTGTAATCCGGCAGTTCCGTGAAGTCCCAGCCCAGTCCGAAACTGATCATGGGCTTGCGTAGTTTGCCCCAGAACCGCGAAGGCTGATTCTTGCGGATTTCAGCCAAGCTGCCGGCGGTGAGAAGATGCTTGCCGCCGGTTGAGAAGCTGTCGGCGAAGCGGCAGAGGTCTTCCGCTGTGGCCGACAATCCGCCCGAGCCAAGGAACGAAAGGGCTTCCGGCGGTTCCGGACGCGACTTGGCGTCATAGTAGCGGGCGATGCGCAAATGGGCGGCATCCGGGCGCTGGGCGACGCTCAGGCCGGTGCGCGA
>CAZRQI010000330.1:0-2084 GCA_964602025.1 uncultured Veillonellaceae bacterium | reverse complement strand
GTTTTATTGATGTTGCCTGACCGTGACGGGGCCGAGCAACCCGCACGGCACCGTCTCCCACTTCGAGGCGTCCAGTTTCTTGTAATCGATTCCGACGATGTTTATATCTGTGAAATACTTCCAGACTACTCCATTGATGTCGTTCCAGCGCACTCGGTTGGCACCAAGCGACGTCACCTCGACTTCAAGCACATTGTCCGTCGCCTTTACAAGGCCATCGGGAATGTCAAAAGCGTATGGCTTCATGAAACGCACGCCGAGATTGCGTCCGTTGACCCACACTCGCGCAATCTCCCGCACGTCGCCCAGATCAATCTGTGCCGCCGCTCCGTCAAATCGGCAGGCATAGCGCATCGTACCGGCGAACGCCTCGTCCCACGTCGTCCAGCTGACAAGCTCGACAAGGGTTTTTGCCTTGGGCAACACCGGTCCGCCGCAGACCGGCTCTGCCGTCCACGACATTGTCTTGAGCGCCTGACCGGAACTCGCCGGCTTGTCTGCAACCGTGACGTCGCATTCCGCATCGAAAACCAGAAACACCGAGTGACCCGGTTCAAGCGTCCACGCTGTATTCCCGGAAACATTGCCGTCCATTGGGTCCATGGCGACAAAGCCGCTGTCGGCAAAAACCGCCTTTGCTCCTTCGCCTTGATTGACAACAAAGTACATCGTGCGCCCGTCCTTCTTCCACCGCGTCGACATCAGGCCGTTCGCCCTGAGGTTAAAAGGACTCGGCTTCGGTTCCGACAGGCCCTTGCGCTGCATGCTAGGACTGATAAAATCGAACTGGTAGCCGCGCTCCCAGAGGTCCTTGGCCATCTGCCCCACGGGCTTGGCATAGAACCACTCGCTGCGGTTGTGTATGGACATCTGCTGTCCGTTGAAATCCGGCTTGAATAGGACCTGCATGTCATTGTCTGGCCTCCATGTCTGAAAAAGCGACTGGCATCGCGTCACATAGGCGTTGACCGCCCCGACTTCTCGCCATATAGGGTTGCGGGGATTCATCTCAAGGGAGGCATAGAAGCACCAGCCCGGCCATACGGCCTCGACTGGCGAATAGCAACACCCGTGGTAGAACATATGGTTCACCCCCGAAAGGAAGAGCCGGTCGATGAAGCGCTTTATCTCCTCAGGGCGCTCATGAAAATGCTCGTCGATCCATGTGCATGTCTCCGCCGAGACAAGCACAGCGCCCTTCGCATGCGCGGCGGACGATGCGAACTTGGAAACCACTATGTCCCGGTCGTTCCTGCCGAACATCTCGGTCTCCGGGATGTCGGCCAGCGCATATAGGTCCAGCCAGTTGGCCGGTGCGCCGTGCGCCTCGTTGCGCGTCAGGTACCCGTTGTCGCGGCACCAGTCCGTCCATACCCTGAAGCAGGCAATCATCCCCTCGTCAATGTCCTCGCCATGCTTCGGCTTTGCATTAAAGTACTCGTAGCTGTCGTGGTAGAAGGCGCGAGGACGCTCCGCCGTGCCGTTCTTGCCGAAAGCAGCGGCAAACTGCGCGACATGATTGGACATTGCAGACGCGCTAAACGGATCTATCATATAGCCAGCGCCGCCCAGGCCGGCCCGCTTGACCCGCATTCCGCTCGAGGCGGCGGAGTTAGCCGTAACCCAGGGACCGCCGAAGCACCAGCCGCTGCCCATCGTCAGGTCGATGCCCAAGTGATGGCGACGCGCCGTTCTGGCCGCAAGGTTCCACGCCTCCACCCATTCCGGCGACAGCAGTTTCTTCCACTTTTTCTCATAGCCGCCTTTCGCTCCGTAGATGGGAATCACGTGAAAGCCGCCGAAACCCGACTTCTCCAGCTCGGCGCACTGGTATTCAATTCCAGCCGCGTCTACGGCGCTTCCCATCCACCAGTTATAGACCCACGGCTTCATCTCGGCCGTCGGCTCGGGCCAAGCCAGCAGCGCAGCCGCAATCATCGTCAACATTCCACTCATTTCAAATGTGATGCAGGTAAAATTTTTGCAATCTGTGTAAAACTACTTTTGCGATTCCGGCGAAAGAAAGTTTATCTTGCGGATCTCGTCACGCGAAAAGCTTCGTGTGATGCCGAGCGAGACCTCCA
>CAZRQI010000329.1:0-2086 GCA_964602025.1 uncultured Veillonellaceae bacterium | reverse complement strand
GAATGGAACAAGTTGGCGGATCGCCGGGTCGACCTGAAGTGCGGCGGCTATCTGATCATTGACCGGACGGAGGCGCTGACGGTCATTGATGTCAATACCGGCCGCTTTACCGGGCACTCCAATCTGGCGGACACCGTATTTCGCACCAACATGGAAGCGGCGGCGGAGATCGCCCGCCAGCTGCGGCTGCGGGATATCGGCGGCATCATCGTGGCCGACTTCATAGACATGGAGAAGGCGGGGCACAAGAAAGCCATCCTGACCGAGCTGGAGGCGCGCCTGAAGGCCGACAACACCAAAACCAACGTGTTGGGCCTCACCGAACTGGGTTTGGTTGAGATGACCCGCAAGAAATCCCGGCAGACGTATGAAAGCACGTTGTATGAGAGTTGTCCCTGCTGCGGCGGCCGCGGCACCATTCAGACCCCGGCCACGCTGTCGATCTCGATCCGGCGGCAGCTCCGACGGATTGCCGCGAAGCGACCCGGCGCCGAACTGCTTGTGCAGATGCATCCGCGGGTGGCGGAAGAGTTTGGCGACAAAAAAGCCGTGCAGGCCTTTGCGACCGAGATCGGGGCTGACCTGACCGTTGAAGCGGTCGACGGACTGCAGGCGGAAGTCTTTGTGATCCTGGAAGGCGGCAAGGCGCTGGTCCGTTCCAATGCGCCGAAAAAAGTTCGCAAACCGTATTCCCGCCAGGACCAGGAAGACGGCGAAGTCACGGCAAGCGACCTGGAACCGTTGAGTGAGGAGGAACTGGCGCCGCTGCTGGCGGAACAGTTCGCCATGGTTGCTGCCCAGGAGCCGGTGGACTCACTGGAAGCGCGTCTGGCGGCGATGGCCGGATCGCTTTGGGAACCGCTGTTGGAGCCGGATGACGAGGAACTGGCCGATTTGGCGGGTCCGGTCGAAAGCGCCGCTGCGGCAACAGCAGAGACCGTGGAAACGGCAGTGAAAAAGCCGCGCCGACGGCGCAAGAGCAAAAAGATGTTGCCGCCCAGCGTGACGGACCGGTTGGCCGAGGCCGACCCCGTTGCCGACGATTTAGCGGAGCCGATGGAAACGAAGGGCGACTTGCCGCCCGAACCGGCGACCGAAGCCGTTCCCGCCGCGCCGGTGAAAAAACCGCGCCGGCGGCGCAAGGCCAAACCGGCCGCAATGGAGGTCCCGGTCGACGAGGCGGCGACTGCTCCAGAAGAAACGGAACCCGTGGCAGCGGAACCGGCAGCTGATGCGGAACCGGCCAAACCCAAACGGAAGCGTCGTCGCAAGAAAAAAGCCGTTCCGGCAGAGACGGCGCTGGATGCGGAACCGTCGACAAATGAACCTGACCCGGCGGAAACGATGGCAAGCGAGCTGGCGGCGGAAGAAGTCGAGCCAGTGGAGGCGACGGTGAAAAAGACCAAACGCCGACGCCGCAAAAAGAAAAAACCGGTGGCCGAACCATCGGACGGGACTGCGCCGGCAGAAGAGGAGCCGGTCGAACCGGCATCGGAGAAAACGGCGGAATCCACGGAATCATCGGAAGCTGCGGACGCGCCGGCGAAAAAGAGCAAACGTCGCCGCCGCAAGAAAAAACCGGCCGGCGCGGAAAACGGCGAGGGCAGTGAGATGACGGCGCCGGAACCCGACAGCGTCGATCCAGAATCGACGACCGTAACGACGGTTGACGCGGCGAGCACCGAAACGACGGAAGAAGCGGCCGCCGTGAAAAAGAAGCGCCGCCGTCGTCGCAGCAACGGCAAGAAAAAAACGGCGGACGGCGAGGCTGCGTTACCGGCCGAACCGGAAGCTACCGGCGATCCGGATTGACATTGACCGCCGGCTGTGCTAAGATACTTCTGCGGCTTTGTCCGCATGGTTTCCGAACCGCTCGGAGAGGTTTGAAATCCGCCTCGGCGGTACCGCATCCGGCGAGTCCAAAGAATAAGGAGGTGCAAGAATGTACGCAATAATTGCAACAGGTGGCAAACAGTATCGGGTGTCCGAAGGCGATGTGATTTTCGTCGAGAAACTGCCGGGCGAAGTGGATGATGCATTGGTATTCACCGATGTGTTGACCGTCGTTCAGGATGGCGAAGTCAAA
>CAZRQI010000328.1:0-2124 GCA_964602025.1 uncultured Veillonellaceae bacterium | reverse complement strand
GAACGGCGAACGATTTCCGTCAACGATTTCTCCGGTTTGCTCGCGGTGATTTCTTCAAAACTAGATACTGTCATTTGCCGTCGTCCGGCGGTATATGGTTTAAAACTCTTTACTGCCATGAGTGATCCTCCTCATCAACCGCCCGAAGGCTTAGACTCCTTCAAAGAATTCAATGCGCTGTCCCGGGGCAACCTTGACGATGGCTTTCTTGACATCCGGACGCTTCCCGGAATATTTGCCCATGCGTTTGATCTTGCCCATCACCCGAATGGTATTAACATCCAGAACCTTAACCTTGAAAACCGCTTCCACGGCCTGCCGAATTTCAACTTTGTTGGCGTTCAGCGGAACAATGAACGTATACTTGTTGTCTTGCATCCCGGTGTTGGTTTTTTCCGTGATCAACGGCCGGATCAAAACATCGCGCAAATTTGTCATTATGCCAGCACCTCCTCGATTTTAGCGATGGCATCCTTGGTAACAAAAACCCGGCGATGATTTAGCAGATCGTAAACGTTAATGCCCAACGAAGTAAGGGTCGTTACGCCAGGAATATTGCCGGCGGATTTCGCGACGGTTTCATTCTTTTCAGCCATGACAACCAGCGATTTCCCCTCTGTTGCCTTGAACCCCTCGAGGAATTGGACCATGTTTTTGGTTTTAATCTCCGCGAAATTCAAGTCTTCCAGAACCAGCAGCTCACCCGCGTTCACCTTTGAGGTGAGAGCTGAACGCAGCGCCAGACGGCGTACTTTGCGAGGCATCGAAATAGTGTATTTGCGGGGATGCGGTCCAAAAACCGTACCGCCGCCGACCCACAAGGGAGAACGAATGGTGCCGGCGCGGGCACGGCCCGTACCTTTTTGCTTCCAGGGTTTCTTGCCGCCTCCACGAACAAACGCACGGGTTTTTGTTGCCGCATTGCCTTGGCGCTGATTATTCAATTGCATGGTCACCGCCTGATGCAGAACCGCCGCATTGACTTCACAGCCAAAAACCCAATCATTCAATTCAATTTCACCGGTTTGTTGTCCCGACATATTATATAGGGCTACTTTTGGCATGAATTATATCCTCCTTTCCAAACAAGGGTGATGGACTCTATTTTCCAGTCTTCACCGCAGCCGCCTTCGGCGGTTTTACAGTATTTCTAATCAACACGGTTGCATTTTTCGGGCCGGGAATCGCTCCCTTGATCAGGATCAGATTCCGTTCGACGTCCACACGGGCAACCGTCAGGCATTGAACCGTAACGCGTTCGCCGCCCATGCGTCCGGGAAGCTTTTTGCCTTTGAAGACTTTGCCGCCGCCGCCGCTGATTCGGGGTCCCATCGAGCCCGGTTCACGGTGCGACTTGGAACCGTGTCCCATGGGTCCGCGGGAAAAATTATGACGTTTGATGGTTCCAGCAAAGCCTTTGCCTTTGGAAGTACCAATAACATCAACGATTTCGCCTTCGGCAAAAATATCTACCGTAATCGTATCCCCCGGCTTTTGCTCCGGAGTATCGGACATGCGCAATTCCCTTGTTATCCGAACAGGCTTGACATTGGCCTTCTCGAAATGGCCTTTTTGCGCTTTGGTCACATTTTTATCTTTAACAACGCCAACCCCTATTTGCAGCGCGTTGTACCCATCGCTCTCCACGCTTTTTACCTGGGTGATTCGATTGGGGCTGGCTTCAACTACGGTAACCGGAACTACCCTGCCATCACTTGAAAAAATCTGAGTCATGCCGACTTTTCTTCCTAAAAGACCTTTAGCCACGATTGCCACCCCCTTATAGCTTGATTTCGATATCAACGCCTGCAGGTAAGTCAAGGCGCATGAGCGCATCGACTGTCTTGGGCGTCGGCTCGAGAATATCAATCAAACGCTTGTGCGTACGCATTTCAAACTGTTCACGTGAATCTTTGTTGACATGCGGAGACCGCAATATCGTAAAGATGTTCTTTTCCGTCGGTAACGGAATCGGTCCTGAAACCAGGGCTCCGGTCCGTTTTGCCGTTTCAACAATTTTGACCGCGCTTTGATCCAATGCCTTATGATCATATGCTTTTAAGCGAATTCTGATTTTTTGTTGTCTTGCCACTTACAATTCCTCCTCGTCGTCCAGTTTCTATG
>CAZRQI010000327.1:0-2139 GCA_964602025.1 uncultured Veillonellaceae bacterium | reverse complement strand
AAATTCGCCGCACTCGCGTTTACACACCTTCAGGAATCTTATCCGCCATTAAATGGCGCAGATTGATCATTGCCCCATCAACCACAAACGTGCCGTCGCCATTGGCATGGAACGTGCGCCGCTCCTGTCGTTTTTTGTCGATCCAGGCCTTTACACCCTGTAACAAAAAAATGCCCGACCCTTCAAGGTATCCGGTCACCCGGCATTCCAGACAGGCAAGGCATTCGGCCACCAACGGCGCGCCAACCTTCCGGGCCGGCAACGGCGTCAATTCGAACGTTTTGAACTTGTCGACATCCTTGCCGGAGCAGTCGCCAATGCGGATGACCCGTTCGGCAATATCAACGGTCGGTACGGCCAGCACGCATTCTTTGGTTTGCGTCAAGGCATGGAATGAATGGTTCCAAGGTCCGGTCGTCAATGCCAGTTGTGGCGTAAAGTCAGTGACCATGTGCCACGAAATCGTCATCAGGTTATTTTTTGCGCCATCATTCGTAGCCACCAGAATGACCGGCCCCGGTTCAAACAGCATAAAGGCCTTCTTCAATGGTAATTCGCTAAACGCCATAACCCCCACCACCCTTCGCTAGTTTGTATATATTGTTTCTTCAAAAATTCCTCCTACTCCTCCCAACTTGCGTTTCGCGCAAGTTGTTTTTGGCAATAATGGCAGGAAATGAGCTGGAACCGCCGAACATAGAGGGGGAGAGGGGAACGTGTAATGCAACAAACTCCGGATATGGCGCAGGGCAAGGTATCCTCCGTGCTTTTCCGTCTGGCCTTGCCCATGATGGTCTCCCTGTTTTTCCAGAACCTATATGTTTATGTCAACACCGTCTATGTTTCCTGGCTCGGCGATCTGCCGCTGGCTGCGGTTTCGCTGGCGCTGCCACTGACCTATCTGGCCATGTCGCTGTCGAAAGGGATCGCCATGGGCGCAATGGTGTTAATGAGTCATGCCCGGGGCGCGGCGAACGAAGCGGCGGCAAAACGGACCGCCGATGCGATGTTGCCGCTGATGCTTTCCGTCATGGCCTGTTTCTTGCCATTGATGCTGCCTCAAGTATCCGGCCGCTTTTTTGTCCTGATGGGAACCAACCCGGAAGTTGCCGGTTACGGAATTGGCTATGTGTTTTGGCTGGTAGCCGGATTTCCTGTAATGGGATATGTGATGGCCTGTGAAGCCGTTTTCACATCCCGCGGCGACACAGTGACCCCCATGAAGGGAATGTTATGGGGAAACGGCGTCAATCTGGCGCTTGATCCAGTATTTATCTTCGTCTTCGGCTGGGGAACGGCCGGAGCAGCGGCGGCTGCGTTTCTGTCCCAGTTGGTCTGCGCAGCCTATCTGCGGCATTTTTTGCAACGTCAAGCCGGCGCCTTGGTCTGGAAACCGCGAAAGGGTTTTCTCGGCGAAGCTCGCCTTATCGCGGGACAAGGCTCTTTTGTGGCGATGGCCTATCTCGTCAGTCCGCTGGCGCTGAACATGATTCTGATCCGGTTCGGACCGGTGGCGGTGGGCGCCTGGAATCTGATGTCCCGCACCGAACTGATGATCACGCTGCCGGCCATGGGGTTGTTTAATGCCCTGGCCGCTTTCACCAGTTTCAACCTCGGCCGGCGGGATTACGGCCGCATCAAGGCTGGATTGCTATTTTTCCTGAAATTTTCCTGGACCTTCTTCGCTATCGTCGCATTCTTGTTCATGGAGTTTTCCGAAGCCTGGATGGTTTTGTTCCAACCGGCGCCGGAACTGAAATCATTGGGCGTTCTGGCCATGAAAGCTTCCGGGATGGCCCTGCTGTTCATGCCGGTCAGCATGGCGATGAGCGGAATCGCCCAGGGATTGAAGCGGCCGCTGTACATGACGATATATACGGTTATCTATCTGTTCCTGTTACGGTTGCCACTGGCCTATTGGATCGCCGGTCATTGGACGGAGAAGGAGGTCTTCTGGGCCCATCCGGCGGCAACGGCGGGCGCCGCTCTGTTCGCAGCTGTCATTTTATGGCGAATGATGGCGAACTGCCGCCAGGAAATGGCCGGATCAAAGGCGCCGGTCAATATCCCAATGGATGATTCTGCTAATACCCAAGGGTTTCGTTAATGACCACCACTTCGATTTCTGTAAGCATGGGC
>CAZRQI010000326.1:0-2141 GCA_964602025.1 uncultured Veillonellaceae bacterium | reverse complement strand
AAAAACTGGCGAAAAAACAAATCGACTATTGGGTTGTCAGTCATGAACATTTTGATCATTACTGGGGCTTGGAAGCGGTGCTCAAATATAATCCCAATCAAGATGTTTATGTACCCAAAGGATTTTATACAGAAGGATTTGATTTGCTGAAAGGAAAGGCGTTCCCCAAGGCGCATCTAAAGAATGATTATCCCCATAAAGGCAAGGTTATTGTCAATGATTCCAGTAAAGTGAATCCGTTGTTTCCTGGGGCGGCGCTGATGACCTTTGATGTGCCGATTATTTGCCGGGTTTTCGGCGAACAGGCCTTTGTGTTCAACATCAAAGACAAGGGGCTGGTTTTAGTTACCGGTTGCTGCCACATGGGCATTATTACCTATATGGAAGAAGTGCGCAAGAAAATCAAGGGTGGCGAAAAGATTTATGCGGTCCAGGGCGGTCTGCACATCTCGCCGTTCGAAGACTGGGACCCGCAGTATGATGATCTGGTGTTGGCGCTGAATAAATATAAGATCGAAAAAATGGGTTGCAACCATTGTACAGGATTCATTGCCGTAGAGAAAATGATTACCGCCAAACTGCCGATCATAAAGGGCACGATGAAGAATCGGACCAAACGGGATATCTATCTGGGCAACGGCGACACGATGACCGTCTGAGAAAGGAGGAGAAAGCATTGACAACCAAAACCTATGAGGGAAATGTTTCCGTTCCGGAACAAGATCTTTCGGAACATCATTATGAAGAACTCGACACCATTTGGTTGGAAGAACGCAACCAGACCAATGTATTCAGCCAGCCGCTGCGCGGCGTCCTGGGATTTTTCCTGACCTTCGGCGCGTTCATGGCGATCTGGTATGTTTTCATGGACCCGCGGGGGATTTTGCAATGGTATACGCCGATGTACGGTTACATGTATATCCGCTGGTTATTGATCGTGGCGATCTGGCAGGCCTATATCTTCAATTTCTGGCCGTTTAAACATTCCTGGGTGGAAAAAACCCATCCCTTGATCAAAGGCCCGTTGTTTATCGGTATCAACTGGGCTGTCACCGGTGCCTTGATCTGGGGAGGCTTCTTCTGGTTGATCGGCAAATACTCCATCCCCTATTTCAGTTGGCCGGAGTTGCATAAGATCGGCATGACGGACTTCTTCGCCCGTGAATACGCCGGGTTGGCGGTGTTGATGGTGGCGGCGATCGCTTCCTGGCTGGCGCCGGTTTGGCCGATGGCTTTTGAAAACTGGCCGTGGCACAAATTGGATCAACCGGCCAAGGGCTTCACGGTCTTCATGTTAACTGGGTTGTTGACCATTGCTGTATACTTCTTCTTCATGCATCCGCATTACATGGTTTTGTTTTATCCCTGGCAGAAGTTCGCGGCCGCCATGCCGTGGTGGTATGAATCGGCAAAAACTCTGTCCGGCAACTACAATGTTGGCTGGATCATGTGCGGCACTATCGCGGTATGGTTAGTAGAGACGATCTGGGAACGCTATCCGTTCCGCCTGATCAAGAGCCAACCCTGGCGTGGGATAGCCGGGTTTGCCTGGATTTTGTTCGTTGCGCTGTTGATGTTCAACACGTTCAACTTGATGCAGGACTTGGCCTGGGGGCCGGCCTATGAAGGCGGTAAGCGTCTGTATGCGCCGGACTGGCGGTATCTGCACTCCGGCGAGTTGGCCGTCATGATGCTGTTGCCGGCCTTGGTTCTATATTTCTATTTCGACAACTGGCCGAAAAAGTTCTCGACGGAAGTGAACTTGGCGATTCGGACGATCATCGTAGTGGGGGGGACATTCCTGTTCAACTTCGTTTACTATCAGATCAGTCCGCCACTGCTCGGCACCCAGCCCGGATATTCGCATCCACAGCAATTTCCGATGGCTCCGGTTATCCTTTGGATTGTCATAATGTTGTACCACAACTGGTTTATGGATGGTTGGCCAGGCAAAAAACTCAAAAAATAATGTAATAGGCCTGTTGCAGGCAAAATCCATTCGTGCAGAGAACCTCGAAAAAAACGAACGGGAAGGCATCAGGCAGGATGCCCTCCCGTTTATGGCGAAGTCATGGTTCATACGGTAATGAGGGGAACGGATGATCATGCTGAGTTTCATCATCGATAACGACAATAATCTG
>CAZRQI010000325.1:0-2141 GCA_964602025.1 uncultured Veillonellaceae bacterium | reverse complement strand
CGTCGATCAAAATTTCGCCGGCATCCGGCCGGTAGAGGCCGGCCAGCACCGACATGATCGTGCTTTTTCCAGAGCCGTTCTCGCCCAAAAGCGCGTGAATCTCGCCGGCGTAAAGGTCGAGATCCACATGGTCATTGGCGACAACGCCCGGAAATGTCTTAACAATTCCCCGCATCTGCACCAGCGGTTGCGTCATCTTTTCAATCTCTCCAGAAAGGCGAAGCGCCGGAAGGGAATTCCTCCCGGCTCTTTGCCGTCAGTTATTTGCTAATTATATCACAGAGTTATTTGGAAATGGTACCTTCGACCCCTTCCACAAACCAGTTGAAGCTGAGCATGTCGGCATCGGACATTTTCTGGCCGGCTGCAATCTTGACCGCGCCGGTCTGATCCTTCACCGGACCCCAGAATACATCCCAGCTGCCGTCAACAATTTTTTTCCTCGCGTCGGCGACCAGCTTTTTGGTTTCCTCCGGCACCATTGGTCCGAACGGCGCCAGATCGACCACATTCTCCTTCATGGAGCCCCAGTATTGTTCATTCTTCCAGGTCTTGTTCTTGACGCTTTCAACAATCTTCACGTAATACGGGCCCCAGTTCCACACCGGCGAGGTCATGACCGCCTTCGGCGCCATTTTGCTCATGTCGGTGTTGTAGCCGATCCCGAACTTGCCTTTTTCCTGGGCGGCCTGCATCGGCCCGGGGGTATCCTGATGCTGGGTGATGACGTCGGCGCCGGCGTCCAGCAGCGACATCGCGGCCTGTTTCTCCTTCGCCGGGTCATACCAGGTATTGGTCCAGATCACCTTGACCTTGGCCTGGGGATTCACCGAGCGAACGCCAACCGTGAACGCGTTGATGCCGCGCACGACTTCCGGAATCGGGAAGGCCGCGACATAGCCGATCACATTGCTCTTGGTCTGTTTGCCGGCGATAATTCCCGACAGATACCGGGCCTGATACATCCGGCCAAAGTAGGTCCCCACGTTGGGCGCCGTTTTGAAGCCGGAGCAATGCATAAAAGTGACATTCGGATATTTTTTGGCGACATTGATCGTGGGGTCCATATAACCGAAACTGGTGGTAAAGACGATTTTTGCTCCCTGCTCAACCAGCTGGGTAATGACCCGCTCGGAATCGGCGCCTTCCGGCACGGATTCCACGAAAACTGTCTGAACATCCGGCATCTTGCTTTCCAGATATTTGCGGGCCTGGTCATGCGCGTAAGTCCAGCCGCCGTCGCCGACCGGCCCGACATACACGAATGCTACTTTGATTTTCTCCGCCGCTTTCGGTGCCTCTTTTTTCGGCTCTTCCTTCTTGCCGCCGCAGCCGGCCAGTACCAGCGCCAGCGCCATGACCACCGTCATGAGGATCAGAAATTTCCGGTTTTTCATGGTTGTCCATCACCCTCCAAATATTTTGTTTCGGGAAAAGAACGTTCTCCCCGTAGCAAACAAATATATATTCGCAGCCGCCGGCAATTTCCCCTGCCAATGCCGGCAATTAATTTTTTACGCGCCCGGACGATTCATTTAGCCGACGCGGCTGGCCGCAAGCCGGTTACGGCCGCTCTGCTTGGCCTGATACAAAGCCCGGTCCGCCAACCGCAGCAATTCCTCCGCCGTAACATCTTCGATCCCGCCGCCGTTGCCGGCGGAAGCTACACCCAGACTGATGGTCACGGGAATCTTTTGCCGGCCATGCACGAACGGCGCTTGCTCGACGACGATCCGAAACCGCTCGGCAACCTGGATCGCTTCTTCCAGAGGAGTTTCCGGCAACAAACAGGCGAACTCTTCGCCGCCATAGCGCACCGGCACATCCAGCTTGCGGAAGTTCTCCCGCATCAGCGCGCCCAGTTCCCGCAAAATGGTGTCGCCAGCCGGATGCCCCCAGGTATCGTTGATTTTCTTGAAATGGTCGATGTCGATCATCACCAGGCTGAATGGCCGGTTATAGCGCCGGCTGCGACTGATCTCCCGCTCCATGAGATAATTGAACATCCGGCGGTTAGCCAGACCGGTCAGCTCATCCGTCAAACCGATTTTTTCCACGCCGGTGTATAAATGGTGCCGTTCCAGGCCGAGCGCCGTCTGCGCCGCCACAATCCGGGCCAGCTCTTCCATGTGGAGATAGGC
>CAZRQI010000324.1:0-2142 GCA_964602025.1 uncultured Veillonellaceae bacterium | reverse complement strand
AAGGCGTGGCCGCTGTCCATCATTTTGAGTTTGGCGTCAGCTTGCTCCTGGGTGAGATAACCGGATTTGACCATCAGCTGGACTTGTTCTTTTTTCAGCTGGAAGTTTTTCTCTTGCCAGGCTTTCCAGTCGGCTTGTTGCGATTCGGTCAGTTTGAGCGGTTCCATACCGCCGGGTCCGCCGCCTCGACCGAAGCCGCCGCCCATCATTCCTCTGCCCATCGGCGACGCCATGGTTACGCCGGCCACCATTAATGCCAATGCCGCTACGCCGGCTATTACGACTGCTTTTTTCTTCATTTGAAATTCCCCTTTCATTTTTGCTTGTCGCGGATTGTTCCGCCCTCACTTATGATTATAGGGGGAAGATTTTACGAAACCATGTCAAATCTGTGACACATTTGTGAATTCTACCGAAGAACATAAAATATGATATTCTTATAAAGAGAGAATACATTCCAAGAAAGAAGGGTTGAACATGAAAACACGAGTAACGGAATTGTTGGGAATAAAATATCCGGTTCTGCAGGGGGCCATGGCCTGGGTGTCCGAAGCCAATTTGGCGGCGGCCGTGTCGAATGCCGGCGGAGCGGGAATCATTGCGACCGGTGGCCGCACGACCGACTGGACCCGGGAAGAGATCCGCAAAGCGAAAACCCTGACGGACAAACCGTTCGGCGTGAACGTGATGTTGATGGCGCCCAACCGGGATGAAATCGTGTCGGTCATTTGCGAAGAAAAGGTGGCGTTCGTGACGTTGGGCGCCGGCAATCCGGTCGTTTATTTCGAGCAGTTGCACGCCGCTGGCGTCAAGGTGATCCCGGTCATTCCCAGCGTCAAGCTGGCCAAACGCGTGGAAGCCGCGGGCGCGGACGCCATCGTAATCGAAGGGATGGAAGCGGGCGGCCATATTGGGACGCAAAGCACAATGGCCCTGTTGACCAATGTGATTCCAGAAGTCAAACTACCGGTCATCGCCGCCGGCGGTATCGCCGATGGGCGCGGCATCGCCGCTGCGTTGCTGATGGGAGCCGATGGCGTCCAGATGGGGTCGCGCTTCCTGTTGACGGAGGAATGCGGTCTGCATCCCAATGCCAAAGCTCGTATCATTCAGGCGGTGGATACCGATTCCGTCGCGACCGGGGTATCGCGGAACCATGGCGTGCGGGGATTGAAAAACGCCTTTACGGATAAGTTTTTGGCCTTGGAAGCGAGCGGCGCGCCGCAGGCCGATTTGGACCAATTGGCGACCGGGACCAGTCGTTTGGCGGCGGTGGACGGCGATATCGAAAACGGCCTGGTGCAGGTCGGGCAAAGTCTGCTGCCGTTGCGGGAAATCCAGCCCGTTCGCGCTGTGCTGGAAATGCTGATGGCGGATGCCCGGCGGCGGCTGCTGCAAGCGCCGGAACTCGTGCGGTAACAATCGGGATTGAAGGAGGCTGGGCTTTTGCGTCCGGCTTTTCCTTTTATTCAAGTTATTGATACAGGGTTATGAAATTTTTTTTACTAACCAACGGATTTTAGCAGGATTTTTTGTTATGAAAATAAAATAAATTACTAAATGCAGCAAATAATGTTGTTAATCTGAAACACAAACGTAGTTGGGAGATGCTTGGGTGAAGAAAGGGATTCTTGTGACACTATTGGTGGCGTTCTGTTTGGTCGGTGCGCAGAATGGGACACTGGACCGGGTACTGGCGAATGAAAAAGTAGCGCATGTAGTGGAATGGGTGAACAATCTGGGGAGAAAAGCGGACGATCCAGCCTACCTGACTCTGAATTACCGGATGCGGCGGATGTATTTCGCGCTGACCTCTGGCAGCAAGCAGAATCCAGTGGTCTTTTTCGGCGACAGCATTACGTTTGGCGCTGACTGGCAACGGCTGTTTCCGGAGGCTCCCGTCGTTAACCGGGGCATTAGCGGCGATACGACACTGGGACTGTTGAACCGCCAAAGCGAAGTGATTGCCCTGCATCCCCGGCAGATTTTCCTGATGATCGGCACCAATGATCTGTGCTTCGGCCGGCCGGTGGAGCAGGTCGTAGCGAATTATGACCGGATTTTGGCCCGCTTCCATGCGGAATTGCCGGGAACGCCGGTGTATGTGCAAAGCGTTTTGCCGTTCAACGATCAGATGTTTCC
>CAZRQI010000323.1:0-2149 GCA_964602025.1 uncultured Veillonellaceae bacterium | reverse complement strand
GCTGGTGGACCGTAGCGGCGGGACCGTCGATTTCGGCGTGCCGGCCAAAGCATTATTGACGCTGGACATCAAAACCTATGCGCCGGCCGACTGTTCGCTGTGCCAGCAGGGGTTGCCGCTTGTCAAGCGGGGCAGCCGGAAAACACCGGCCTGATCCGAGGCGGAAAATATTTCGGGATGGACATTTCGCCGTTTTTGTAGTATATTTTAACCTTCGAAGCTTATATAAAGAGGGAATAAAAAATGAAACGAACCGACCTGAGAAATGTGGCGATTATCGCCCACGTTGACCACGGCAAGACGACGCTGGTCGACGCGATGCTGAAACAAAGCGGCGTGTTCCGCGCCAATGAAAATGTGCCGAAGTGCGTCATGGACTCCAACGATCTGGAGCGGGAACGCGGCATTACGATCCTAGCCAAGAATACCGCCGTGTTTTACCACGACATCAAGATCAACATCGTTGACACCCCGGGCCATGCCGACTTTGGCGGCGAGGTGGAGCGCGTGCTCAACATGGTGGATGGCGTGCTGCTGTTGGTGGACGCTTTCGAAGGGCCGATGCCGCAGACCAAGTACGTGTTGCGCAAGGCGCTCGAGCAAAAGCTGAAACCGATCGTGGTCATCAACAAAATCGACCGGCAGGACGAACGGGCGGAAGAAGTCGTGGACGAGGTTCTCGACTTGTTCATCGAACTGGGCGCGACGGAAGACCAACTCGATTTTCCGGTCGTGTTTGCGGCGGCCCGCGCTGGAATCGCGAAATTGAACATGGCGGATGAAAGCGATAACCTTCAACCGCTTTTTGAGACCCTCATCCAGGAGATACCGATGCCTGACGGCGAGGAGAACGCTCCGCTGCAGATCATGGTCACGACGATCGACCACGATGAGTATGTGGGGAAAATCGCCGTGGGGCGGGTGGTGCGTGGCACAGTGAAAACCGGTCAGGTTGTATCCGTCCTGCATCGCGACGCCGAAAGCAAGCAAAAGATCAGTCTCCTGTATGTGTACAACGGCCTGAAGCGTAACGAGGTGGAAAGCGCCACAGTGGGCGACATTATCGCCATCACGGGTCTGGATGATTTTACGATCGGCGACACGTTGGCCGATCCGGAAAACCCGGAAACGCTGCCGACCATCAATATTGACGAACCGACGCTGTCGATGATGTTCCTGGTGAACAACAGCCCGTTCGCCGGCAAGGAAGGCCAATATGTCACCTCCCGCCATTTGCGGGAACGGTTGATGAAAGAAAAGGAAACCAACGTCAGTCTGCGTATCAAGGAAACGGACAGCCCGGACACTTTCGAGGTTTGTGGCCGCGGCGAACTGCATCTGGCGGTGCTGATCGAGACGATGCGGCGCGAGGGATATGAATTCGCGGTCGGCAAGCCGCAGGTCATTTACAAGGAAATCAAAGGGAAGAAGTGCGAACCGCTGGAGTTTCTCACGGTCGATGTTCCGCCGGAATTCATGGGCGCGGTGATGGAGCAACTGGGAACGCAGCGGGCGGAAATGGTGAACATGGTCGAACTGTCGGGATATCTGCGGCTGGAATTCATCGTTCCGGCGCGCGGTCTGATCGGGTTCCGTTCGCAATTTCTCACCAACACCAAGGGCAATGGGATCATGCATCATGTTTTCCATGGCTATGCGCCTTACAAGGGCGACATTCCCGGTCGTACCCGGGGCGCGTTGGTCGCGTTTGAGACCGGCGAAACGACCGCTTACGGCATTTTCAACGTCCAGGACCGGGGCGTAATGTTCATCGAACCGGGGCAAATGGTCTACGCCGGCATGATCGTGGGCGAAAACACCCGCGAACTGGACATGGACATCAATCCCTGCAAGAAAAAACAGATGACCAACACCCGTTCCAGCGCGGCTGATGAAGCATTGCGCCTGATTACCCCGCGGATCATGAGTCTGGAACAGTGCCTGGAGCACATCAATGACGACGAACTGGTGGAAGTGACGCCGAAAACCCTGCGCCTGCGCAAGGCAGTGCTGGATCGGAACCAACGGGGCCGCGACCGGAAGCGGGCCCTGAGCGCAGCCAGCGAAGCGAATTCCTGAATCGGTTGACTGTCGGAAATATGCAAATGGTTGCCTGACGGGAAGGAAAACCGGCGAAAGCGGCGAAATA
>CAZRQI010000322.1:1385-2161 GCA_964602025.1 uncultured Veillonellaceae bacterium | reverse complement strand
ATGTTCGTCACCCCTTACCAGCCTCACGGGACCAGTTTAAAGGATATTTTTTCTAATTGTAACAATCCCCAACCGGCTTGTCAATCAAGAAGCTTTTGGAATTTTAGCATTTGACGTCTACTTGCCAAAAATATAGTATATATAGTATAAAATCCCATTTACCAAGGGTACGGAAGGCGAGGTTTCTCATGAAAAGGGTTGTCCGATTTTTATTAGTCCTGCTTCTATTCCTGATTCTGCTGATTGCCGGCTGCTCCCGGCGGCCGTCGGCGCCGATTACATCCGTGAACGATCTGGCCGATAAACGGATCGGTATTCTGAGCGGCACCATTTACGACAAACTTGCCGGCGAACGGTTTCCCGCCGCCCAGATTCTGCGTTTCAACACGTCGCCCGACATGGGCATGGCTCTGAAGGCGGGTCAACTGGACGCAGTCGTTATCAATTTTGGTCCGGCGCTGGAAATGATCCGCGGCAACCCGGAAATCGGCATCCTGACCGAGGATTTTTTCACCTCGCAGATCGGCGTCGGCTTCAGCAAAAATAATCCCGCCCTGCGGAAACGTTTCAATGCCTTCCTGAAGGAAGGCAAGGCCGACGGCTCACTGGACGCCCAATTCCAGAAATGGTTCGGGCAAGATATTACAACCGTTAAAATGCCGAAGTATCCGCCACAGCCCGACGGCAAAAAAATTGTCGCCGGCGTCTCGGCAGGCGACCTGCCGATTTCCGCGTATGTCAACGGTGAATATGTCGGTTTTGACATCGAGATGATC
>CAZRQI010000322.1:240-1368 GCA_964602025.1 uncultured Veillonellaceae bacterium | reverse complement strand
TAACGCCCTGATCGCTTCGTTGGCCAGTGGCAAAGTGGATATGATCGCCGACTCCATTTCCATCACCGAGGAACGGCAAAAGTTGGTGGATTTCAGCGACCCGTACATGTTGGAAAAAACTTATGTCTTGGTGTTGAAAACGAATCTTGCCGGACAATCCGGCGACGTCAAGGCTGCAACACCGGCCAAGTCGTGGTCCGCGGATCTGGCCGACCGCATCCACAGCAATCTCTGGCAGGAAAATCGCTACCTGCTGATTTGGGATGGTCTGAAAACAACCCTGGTCATTTCGGTCCTGTCGCTGTTGCTGGGTACCTTGCTCGGCGCCGCCGTCTGCTATTTGCGAATGTCCACCCATTCCGTCCTGCGCCGTTCGGCTCGTTTATACATTTCCCTGATGCGCGGCATTCCCGTGCTCGTTCTGTTGATGATCACATATTACGTGGTTTTTGCCAACTCCAGCATTTCTCCGGTATTCGTCTCCGTTCTCGCCTTTGGCATGAATTTCGCCGCGTATGTGGCGGAAATGTTCCGCAGCGCCATCACCAGCATCGACAAGGGACAGACGGAAGCCGGTATTGCCGGTGGTTTCACGCCGCTGCAGACTTTTATCCATATTGTTCTGCCTCAGGCCACGAGCCGTGTCCTGCCCGTCTATAAAGGCGAAGTTATCTCCCTGGTCAAAATGACCTCCATCGTCGGGTATGTCGCGGTTCAGGATTTGACCAAGGCCAGTGACATTATCCGCAGCCGGACCTTCGACGCCTTCTTCCCGCTGATCATGACGGCGATATTGTATTTCGCCATTGCCGCACTGTTACTGCAGATACTGGAAGTCATCGAAAAGCGGACCGATCCCCGGCGCCGTCGACAGAGATAGAAAAACAAAGCTTATTTGACATCAACCGTCAAATCAAACGCCTGTACCGGCTTTACATTTTTCTCCCATGGACGACTGAGATAAAAGTGAAGAATTTCTTGCCCCGCCGCCTCCGGCTTGACGCGCAGACAGAAGCTCCAGCGAACCTTCCCGCCTGCCAGCGGCTCTTTACTTACCGGTTCCGTATTCACTGCCACTTTCTCAGTCTGAGCCAAACTCTCACTGTCGAGCACCCAGCCGTATCCGGT
>CAZRQI010000322.1:0-230 GCA_964602025.1 uncultured Veillonellaceae bacterium | reverse complement strand
CACCACCCGAAAATAATCACCGGGCTTGGCGCTGATGCTCTCCGCTCCGGTCTCACCATTTGCGCCAATGACTACAACCGTCGTCGCTATCGGATAGTCAGACGGCGTTTTTTCTTCAGCAGCCGCCATGCCTACGGTTGCCATGCCCAATATCCAGAGTAGCGCCACTACTACGCGAATTATTTTCACAGTTTCACCCTCCTGTTTTCAGTAGGTTCTCTTATCCCCGA
>CAZRQI010000321.1:0-2162 GCA_964602025.1 uncultured Veillonellaceae bacterium | reverse complement strand
GGCGACAAGCAGGGCTTCCTCGAGGCGACGGTGGACTTTGCCCTCAAACGGCCCGAACTGCGGGACCAGTTCCTGCGCTACCTGATGAAGACGGTCGGCCGGGAAACCGGCGAACAATAAGCGGGCGCTGTCCCAGGCGGAGGTAGAACATGAATGTGTTGGTGACCGGCGGCGCCGGCTATATCGGCTCGCACGCGGTGCGGGAGCTGCTCGCGGCGGGGCACAAGGTCGTGGTGTACGACAGTCTGGTGAAGGGACATCGCGGCGCTGTGCCGGATGGCGTGCCGTTCGTGAAGGCGGATATTCGCAACGCGGCGGTGCTGGCGGAGACGTTCGAGGTATTCCCGGTCGACGCGGTGATGCATTTCGCGGCGGCCAGCGAGGTTGGCGAGTCGATGGCCAATCCGGCGAAATATTACCAGGATAATGTGGCGGCGACGCTGTCGCTGTTGGATGCATTGCGCAAGGCAAAGATCAAAAAGATCGTGTTTTCATCGACGGCGGCGGTATACGGCGAGCCGGAAGCCTGTCCGATCCGCGAGGACGCGGCGCTGAAACCGACGAATGTGTACGGCCGGACCAAGCTGATCATCGAGGGGATGCTGGCGGATTTTGCGATGGCCTACGGTTTTTCGTATGTGGCCCTGCGCTATTTCAACGCGGCGGGGGCATTGCCGGCCGGCGGCGTGGGCGAGGACCACACCCCGGAAAGCCATCTGATCCCGTTGATTCTGAAGACGGCGCTCGGCCAGCGGGAGGCGATTTCGGTGTACGGCACGGATTATCCGACGCCGGACGGGACCTGCATCCGGGATTATATTCATGTGACGGATTTGGCGACGGCCCATGTGCTGGCGATCGAGCATCTGCTCGCCGGCGGCGGGCCGCGAACGTACAATCTCGGCTCGCAGAACGGGTTTTCGGTGCGGGAAGTGATCGACAAGGCGAAGCAGGTGACTGGCGTCGATTTCCCGGTCGTGGAGGCGCCGCGCCGGGCCGGCGATCCGGCGGTGCTGGTGGCGTCGTCGGCGAAGTTCCAGGCGGATTTCCCCTGGCAGCCGCGCTACAGCGATCTGGACACGATCCTGCGCACGGCCTGGGACTGGCACCGCAGCCATCCGGACGGATACGGGAACTAAGACAACATTCTGGAGGTGCGTTAGCATGTCGGATATGAAGTTGCAGCTGTCCTCGGGGTTTGCCTTTGACTATGAAAATCTGTTCGGCGACGGCAAAGTCACGGCTGCCGAGCTCGAAGCACTCGCCGACCGGATCGCCGCTGCCCATCAGGCCATCGAGCACATGCGCGCGAACGGCGAAGTGAAGGCGCATCTCTCCAAAGACGGTACGCCGGAAAAAGTCCTGTTCACGCAACTGCCCTATGTCGAGCCGGGCCATCTCAACTCGCCCGACTCCATCGCCCGACTGAAAGCGTTCGGCGATTCCCTGAAAAACAAAGTGGACGCTGTTGTTTCCTTCGGTATCGGCGGTTCCTACCTCGGCAACAAAGTGCTGTTCGATACCCATTGTGGTGAGTTCTGGAATCTGAAGCCGACGGCGGAGCGTGACGGCTGGCCGAAACTTTATTTCTCGGGAAATAATCTGGATCCCCGACGCACGGGCGAGCTGCTTGACCAACTGGCGCGCGAAGCCCGCACGAAAGCGCATCACCATCCCAGCCAGCTTTACCGGGTTTGCCTGATCGTGATTTCCAAGTCCGGTTCGACCATCGAAACCACCGCGACCTTCATGGCGCTGTACGATGCCTTGCGGCGTCTGACGCCGCCCGTCGAGGTGAAAGTGGTCGCAGTGACCGATCCGACGACTGGAGAGCAAGAGACGGTGCTCCATCGTTTGGCCCGCACTCATGGTTGGCCGACTTTCTCGGTTCCGGATGGCGTGGGGGGCCGGTTCAGTATTTTTTCCGAAGTCGGCCTGGTGACCGCCGCCTGCATTGGTTTTGACATCGACGCTTTCTTAAACGGCGCCCGGACGATGGACGAAGCCTGCCGCACTGCGGATGTGTACCGGAACCCGGCCTTGCTCAACGCCAGCCTGAAATATCTGGCGGCGGCGAATCACGGCCGTCAGCTGGAAGTGTTCATGCCCTACGCCGATTATCTGAAATCCGTGGCGGAATGGTATATCCAGCTGCTCGCGGA
>CAZRQI010000320.1:0-2163 GCA_964602025.1 uncultured Veillonellaceae bacterium | reverse complement strand
GCCGATGAGCATGACCAGACCGATCTGCATGTACACGCTGTTTTCCAGGCCGCGAACGGCCATGAACGCGAACGCGCCGAAAATGGTCGTGGGCACGGTCAACAGAACCGCCAGCGGCACGGTCCAGCTTTCATACAGCGCCGCCAGGCAGAGGAAGGCGAACAAGATCGCCAGGGCGAAGATGAGGGAAGTCCGGCCGCCGGAGAGTTTTTCCTCGCGGCTCATGTCAGTCCACTCGTAGCCATAGCCGCTGGGCAGCGTCTTCGCCACCTCTTCCAGCGCCGCGATGGCCTGACCGGTACTGTAGCCATGCGCTACGCTGCCGCCGATCTGCACCGACCGGAAGCCATTGAACCGCTTCAGGTTGGTCGGGCTGCTGATCGGCTCCGGCTGGACCAGGGTGCTGAGCGGCACCATCGTGCCATTGTTGCTTCGCACATACAAGACCCGCAGGTCGCTGACATCGCTGCGGAACGGCGAATCCGCCTGCACGACGACTTTGAAGGTCCGGCCGAAGCGGTTGAAATCATTGACCTGCACCCCCCCCAGAAACGCCTGCAACGTACTGAACACCGAACTGACCGGCACGCCGAGTTTCAGGGCTTTTTCCCGGTCGATTTTGAAGTCGTAGGCGGGCGTGTCGGCCCGGAAGGTCGAGTAAATCACGGCGATTTCCGGGCGTTTGCGGGCTTCCGCCACGAACGCCTGGGAAACCTGGTCCAGATCCTGGATGCTTCTGCCGCCCTTATCCTGCAGCACGAGGCTGAAGCCGCCGAAGCTGCCGATACCGGGCAGCGGCGGCACGTTGAAGGCCATCGTCGTCGCTTCCGGAACATGGCTGGTCATTCCCATGACCTGCCGGGTGATCGCATCCACGCTCTGCGCGGCCCGATTGCGGTCGGCCCAGTCCGACAGCTCGACAAACAGCACGGCGGAGTTGGACTTGCAGGCGTCGGACAGCAAATCGATCCCGGCGATCGTCATGACATTGCGCACATCCGGCAACTCCCGGACTTTCGCCGACACCGCGTTCCCGACCTCTTCGGTCCGCTTCAGGCTGGCCGCTTCCGGTAAGTTTATTGTCGTAATGAAATAGCCCTGGTCTTCACTCGGCACGAACGAGGACGGGACAAAACTCGACAGCCCGTAGGCGCCGACCAGCAGCAACGGCATCAGCAGCAGGCTGACTTTGGCCCGCAGCATGACTTTTACAGCGCCATGTTCATACTTGTCCCGCATTCTTTCGAACCATACCGTAAAACGCGACAGATAGTGTCCTATTTTTCCTTTGTGCGCATTGGGGTCGTGCGGCTTGAGCAGCAGCGAGCAAAGCGCCGGCGTCAGCGTCAGCGCGATCAGCGCCGACAAGGCCATCGACACGGCGATGGTCAGAGCGAACTGTTTATAGAGCACGCCGGTGGTGCCGCCAAAGAAGGCGACCGGAATGAATACCGAGGCCAGCACGAAGGCGATGCCGACGACCGGCGCGGAAACGTCTTCCATGGCCCGGATGGTCGCCTCGCGCGGATTCACGCCATCCGTCTCCATGTGATGCTCGACCGCCTCCACCACGACGATGGCGTCGTCGACCACGAGGCCGATGGCCAACACCATGGCGAACAGGGTCAGCGTGTTGATGGAAAACCCGAGCATGATGAAAGCGCCGAACGTGCCGATCAGCGACACCGGCACCGCCAGCATCGGAATCAGCGTCGCCCGCCAGCTTTGCAGGAAGATATACACAATGATGAGCACCAGCATCAGCGCTTCAAAGAAGGTTTTGGCCACTTCCTTCAGCGAGGAGCTGACGAAGCGGGTATTGTCGACGACGGTATTGACCTGGAGATCTGGCGGGAAAGACTGCCGGGCCTTTTCGATGATTACGTTGCAGTCCCGCACCGTGTCGAGAGCATTGGCGTCCGACATCAACTGCACGGAAAAGCCGACCGACGGCTGTCCGTTCAGATAACTGGTAACGATGCTATCCTTGTCGCTCATTTCGATCCGGGCCACATCGTGCATCCGGATGAATGACCCGTCGCTTTGGGCCCGGATGACGATCTCGCCGAATTCCTCCGGCGTCTCCAATCGGCCCTTGGTGCGCGCCGCATACTGGAATTCCTGTTCCTTCGGCGACGGCTGCTGGCCGAAACCGCCGACCGG
>CAZRQI010000319.1:0-2177 GCA_964602025.1 uncultured Veillonellaceae bacterium | reverse complement strand
TGCGTCGGCCGGAAAAATACGCCGGGCAGTTGATAGGCATTCATGCGTTCCGCCAATTTCCCCCCATCCAGCCAGGGCGCACCGATCAATTCGAAGGGCCGGGTCGTGCCGATCCCCTCCGAAACATTGCTGCCGCCGAACAACGCCGTCCCGGAATACGCCCGGGCGGACTCCGGCGTGGGAATGTTCGGGGAAGTCATGATCCAGGGCAGCCCCGTGTCTTCTTGTTGCATGCCGCGCTTCCAGCCGGTCATTGGGATGACGACGAGCTTGGCGCCGATCCCGAACTCCTCGTTGAACAGCCGGGCCAGTTCGCCCGCCGTCAATCCGTGCCGGAGCGGAATCGGATACAGGCCGATAAAGGAGCTGAACGCCGGCTGCAGCAAGCCGCCTTCGACTTTTTCGCCGCCGACCGGATTCGGCCGGTCCAACACCACAAAGGTCTTGCCATTTTCTTTGGCGCTCTGCATCGCGTAGGCCATCGTGGAAATATACGTGTAGGAGCGGGCGCCGATATCCTGGATATCAAATACCAGCACATCGATATTTTTCAGCATAGCCGCCGTCGGTTTGCGGGTGTCGCCATGCAGGCTGTAGATCGGCAATCCCGTTTTGCTGTCCTTTTCATGGGGAATGGCGGCGCCAGCCACCGCATTGCCCCGCAAGCCATGCTCGGGAGCGAACAGGGCCACCAGGTTCATTTTGGCGGCCAGAATCTCCGCCGAGGGAACCAGTCGGCTGTCCACGCCCGTGGCGTTGGTGATAAGCCCGATTCGTCGGCCCTGAAAAACATCCCGGTAGTCATCCACGTTTTCGATTCCCAACTGGACCCGCCGCGGCGGCAGCCGCCCCTCAGCGTTCCAGAAACCCGCGCCGGCGCTCAGCCACGCCCCCAACCCGAAGAAAACCATCGCCACAAAGAGGATTCGGATGAAGAATGGCCATTTCCAGCGCGGTCCCCGCGTTTTTCGAATTGTTCCGGTCAACCTTCGCACAGCACTCCCTCCCCTTCCCCGTAAGGGTTTCACGATCCCTACAGTACGGCGATTTCAAAGCGCACGAGGCTCACGG
Organism: uncultured Veillonellaceae bacterium; assembly: GCA_964602025.1. GTDB lineage: Bacteria > Bacillota > Negativicutes > UBA1444 > UBA1444 > UBA1444. Next base: position 1,106 of record CAZRQI010000319.1, on the reverse strand, counting down.
CATTGGGCCCGGTGATCATCCGGCGCATCAGTCCGTCCTTCTGCAACGCGTAGGTCAGCCCGAGGCGGGCGTCCGCCGGCTGGTTTTCCTCCACCCGGGCCTTGTTGACCAGCCAATACCAGACCGCCGCCATCTTATCATCATTCTGGCCGATAAAGCCCTGCAATTCGTCCCGGGACCAGATGCTCCGCTCCATTTGAAGCGAAGCCTCCCGGACCGCCGGCACATCTTCGAACCGCACTTTCCATAGGTAGCGGTGAACCAGGGAATACGATGCGTAAAACTCCGCCACCGCCGCCGGACTGTACTCCGCAAACCGACCAAACCCGGATTCGCCCCATCCCCTTTGGGCCGGCGGCAGCAGCCCCGCCGCCTCGTAGCGCTGGAGCGTCCGCAGCGTCGCCGCCACGCCATACTCCCTCATCTTGGCGAGAACTTCCTCACCCTTCATTTTTATCATCCTCTCCGAACTTTCCCGAACCGCGCCGTGCCCCCCGTCAAACTCGACGGTCGCCGCTCAAGGAGTTCCCGTTCCGACGTCGAAATACCCAAATAGGAAAAATAGCAAACAAAGGAGTCCTCTGCATGCCGAAGTCGATCCGCGCAATCCTTTTGCTGAGCTTCACTATCGTATGTATTGTGGCATCCACCAGCCCCGCCTTCGCGGCCAGAACGCCCGTCATTGCGGTGATTCTGCTGGGCTCGCCGGAATATCAGGCTGCCGACTATTACCAGATCACCCGCGAAACGCTGGCCAAAAAATTCCCCGCCGAAACCTTTACCCTCGTAATCGGCGACCATCCCCAGCAAATGTTCGAGCGCTTTTCCGACAAACAGGCCCTCGTTCCCGGCGATCTTCCTGACGAGGAAACGCTGCAAGAATTCACCTGGCAACATTCGTTTGACGAAGTGATATTTTTCTTGTGTTCCGCGCCCAACATCCAGAGCAACGATATCACCCTCCAGTGGGAACGCCTTGCGGCGACCGTCACCGCCCGAACCTTGCGAATCGAATCCAAGACGCGAAAAAAAACGGTGGACGCGACGGCGACAAAAACCGTCCGGATGTATCATCGCCGCCAGGCCAAATATGCGGCGTTCCGCCA
>CAZRQI010000318.1:0-2204 GCA_964602025.1 uncultured Veillonellaceae bacterium | reverse complement strand
GGACGATATGGACGCCCAAAGCGAAGAATTCGGCGGCAAGCGCACGTTCTTCGCCAGTGAGTTCGAGCGCTACGGCTGGGCCAAACTGATGCGTTCCGGTCTGGGTGGGTTCGAGATGCTGAATCTCTACTCAGAGGCTATCGCCAAGATGCCGGAGAATCCGGGGATTCCATTGCTGTTCCGCAACATATTCAAAAACGCCTATCTGCCCTACCGGGACCCGGAGACGCTGCGGTCATTTTTGAAGATTATTGACGATTTTTCCTACGACCACAGCGAACGACTCGGGGATGCTTTTGAGTATCTGCTCTCCGTTCTGGGTTCGCAGGGAGATGCGGGGCAGTTCCGCACGCCTCGGCATATTATTGACTTTATGGTGGCGGTGCTTGACCCGAAGAAGACGGAGACGGTGCTGGACCCGGCCTGCGGCACGGCGGGCTTTCTGATTTCCTCCTACAAGCACATTCTCGAGGCCAGCAAAGACGCAAAAGGAAACACCAACCTGACTCCCGACGAACGGGAGCGGTTGGTGCGAAACTTCCGTGGCTACGACATTTCCCCGGACATGGTGCGACTATCTTTGGTGAACCTGTACTTGCACGGGTTTGTCGATCCGAACATTGCCGAGTACGACACGCTGACAAGTCAGGACAAGTGGAACGAGTACGCCGACGTGATTCTGGCCAATCCGCCGTTTATGTCGCCAAAGGGCGGCATCCGGCCCCACAAAAGATTTTCGGTGCAGTCCAATCGCAGCGAAGTGCTATTCGTGGACTACATGGCGGAGCATTTGACGCCGACAGGGCGGGCGGGGATTATTGTGCCAGAGGGCATTATTTTCCAGAGCCAGAACGCCTACAAGCAGCTGCGGAAGGTATTGGTGGAAGAGTATCTGGTTGCGGTGGTGTCATTGCCTGCTGGGGTGTTCAACCCGTACTCTGGTGTCAAGACATCGATTCTGATTCTGGACAAGGCGTTGGCCAAGAAGGCTGGGAGCATCGGTTTCTTCAAGCTAGAGAAGGATGGCTATGGGCTAGGGGCGCAGCGCAGGGCGCTGTGCAGCTGCAACGGAGACAAGCCGGAACTTTGCCCGGAACACAGTGACATCCCACATTCCCACAGAGAAATTGCTGAGTATCTGCGGCAACTGAGGACAGGAGAGGCGGTTGAGGATTTTCAGCCGACGCTGGGACTGATTGTGCCGAAGGAGAAGGTTGCGGCGAACGGTGACTACAACTTGAGTGGAGAGAGGTATCGGGAAAATGGCGAACGCGTTCATGCTTTTCCTACGGTATCTTTTTCTGATTCCGCGCTGTTTCGCGTTGAGAGTGGCGGAACTCCAAAGTCGGAAATTACGGAGTATTGGAATGGAGGCGTTCCTTGGGCAACATTGGTTGACCTTCCTGCAAGTGACTTCATCACAGAGATTTCTTCTACCGAGCGAACTATCAGTGATCTCGGTTTGCGAGAATCATCGGCAAAAATGATTCCGGCTGATTCCGTCATTGTTTCGACACGTGCTACCATTGGCCGAATTGCGATCAATCGGGTTCCTATTGCTACAAACCAAGGTTTCAAGAATGTTGTCATCGAAGATTGTTCTCGAGTGATTCCTGAGTATGTTGCTCTAATGCTTACAAAGCTAGTACCGACAATGCAAGCATGGGCAACCGGGGGTACATTCAAAGAACTTTCTAAATCAAAGTTTTGTGAACTTCAAATCCCTCTGCCGCCGCTGGACGTGCAGAAAGAGATTGTGTCGGAGATTGCGGGTTATCAGAAGATTATTGATGGGGCAAGAGCTGTTGTTGAGAATTATAGACCTAGTATTATTATTGACCCAGATTGGTCCATAACTCCTCTCGGAGAAGTCGTTGAATTTACTAGTGGATATGCTTTTCTCAGCACAAACATGACTTCTTTGCCGGTTGATGCCTTTTCAAGACCAGTTTTTAAAATTGGAAACATCGGGAAATATGGGCGAATCAAATTGGATAATGTCCAATACCATCAATATTCAAATGAATTTTCAAAATTTGCATTGTGTATCGATGATATTGTTGTGGCAATGACTGGTGCAACTGTTGGCAAAGTGGCTTCAATAAACAAGCACGGGTTTCTTCTTAATCAACGAGTCGGTATGATAAGAGCCAAAGAGGGTACAATGCAGTCATATATATTATACTTGTTGCTTAGTGAGAACT
>CAZRQI010000317.1:0-2206 GCA_964602025.1 uncultured Veillonellaceae bacterium | reverse complement strand
AGCCCGTCTTCCAGCAACACCTTGGTTTCCGTCTCGGTGAGGGAATTGCCTTCGAGCGCGTTGCTGGAGTAGGTCAGACCGATTCTGTAATAGTCGCGAATCTGTTGAATCAGACTTGTCGGCATTGGACGCAACGCATCAATTTTCGCCTTGTTCCGGTCGATCTTTTCAAACATCGTGCCCGCCTCCCGGCTTATTTCTCTTCGACCCGCTCCAGAATGATGCCCTGGGCTCGAGTACTATGGTTTCACGGTGATTTTCCGTGCGAAGCAACCTTGCCTCCATGCGAAGCTGACTAGCGAGTATGCCGCCTCCAGCCCGTCAAATCAGCATTTTGAGTTTTTCCGTCCGTGCGAAGCAATCTTGCCTCCGTGCGAAGCTGACAGTTTCTCATTCGCGCGTCCCTTCTATCAACGAATAGTACTGGTTGGGATCACGCACTGCCTTGGCATGTTTTTGCAACAAGCCGGCAGCTTCCAATTTGCCAAGTATTTTCACAGTGTAATTCTTGCTGCGGGAAATCACCGTCGCAAACTGGCTGGTCGTCAATTTTCCCTGATTAAAAGCTAGCTCAACAGCCCTGCGTTCCTCAGCTCCCAGTGTCGGCCAAGCGTTGGTAATCTTCGCATTTAGGATACCGGAGCGTTTTTTCCGGCGCAGATCGACATTATTCAGCAATGTCAGCAAAACAGCCTGCCCGGAATCTTCATACACTGGCAGTGGCAGATATGCCGTCTCCATCTCCCGAAATATCCGCTTGACGCCTTCCCCCAGTTCCCGAACCCAGCCGATCTCGGTTAGGGCGCGGGCGATGCGGGGATTCCTCGAATATCTGGTCTCCCGGATATTGTTCCTGTCCACCATCCGGGGAAATTTTCCCGGGCTGCGAATCAACAGCCGGTCATCATACATTTCAACCCTGATATCATCGCCATGAATGTTATAGGCACGGTGGGTGACAGCGTTGACGATCCCTTCCTGCCAGGCAAACTTGGGATACTCGGGTGCCGTCACAAAAATTCCTTCCAATGGATGCAACGCAGTAAAGTCGCGCAGCTGGGCCCCCACCACATCCAGAGTCCGGTTCAGCAACTTCACCAGCGGCCCCTCAATGAACTCCTGTTTCACGATATTCATCGCCGTGCCGACCTCCGCACGCACCCCTTCATATCGCAAAAAGCGCAAGCGCGCACTGGGCAAAAACCGGGTGGGATTAGCCGTGAACAGTAGCACTCCTGCGACCGTAAACTTCAAGATGCCATCGACATTTCGGGCGAATCCTCTTGCCAGCAACAATCTTTCCGGATCAGCTCCAGTATACCCGACCGCCTGTTTATATTCGTTAAACGCTGCAGTATCGAGGTCCTCAAGCGTACAGGCATCCACCAGATCATCTTCATACAGCCGGCTGCCCCGGTCATATTCGAGGTCTTGCCGCTGGTCGAATCTCAAACGTTTTGTTTCATCGCCAACCCGGAGATAGACATCGCCGGCATTCGTCTCATGCACCCGATTCTTATCCGCCTCCACATGCAGAAACAAAATCCGGTCCGATAACCCGTCCGCCTTGATCACATCGGCAAATTCAGACTGAAAAATCACCGGCGGGCGACAATGATCCACGCCGCATTGCAGAAAATCATTGATCTTCACTGCGCCTTGGCTGTTGATTCCCTCAAACTGCCGATCTTTGATCCCGATGGCAATACTGCCGCCGTCCGCGTTCGCAAACCCGACCACAAGCTCCGCGACTTGGATTGCTGTGATTCGCGCTGATTTACGGTCGAAATATTGCCCTTCCACCCCGGGTGAAATCAGAAATTCAGCCGTTAATCGGGGATTGACTTCTGAAAACGACATAATGCCTCCAATGAGATATCTCTATCTCCCGGCTTATTTCTCTTCGACCCGCTCCAGGATGATGCCCTGGGCGAAGCCGCCGCGCTCCTCCCACTTGCGCCCCTGAATCACGCGGACCTCCTCCCACTTCACGCCGTGGACCTGCTCGACCAGTCCCTGCAGCACTTCCAGGATGTCGGCGATCTCTTCGAGCGAGCCCGATTCGCGGTACTCCTGCATCTCCTCGGCGAGCTTGTCGATCAGGCGCTGTTTGAGTTCATCCGGCCCCGCCACCATCCGCGTCACGGGCTGTTTTCCCGCCGCTCGGATGATCTCCGGAATCCGGTCCCGGACGAGTTTGTCATAT
>CAZRQI010000316.1:0-2210 GCA_964602025.1 uncultured Veillonellaceae bacterium | reverse complement strand
TTTTTCACCACGGTCGGGATTGGCGGCAGCCTGGCCTTGATGAAAAAAGGCGGCAAAGGACTGATTATCTATTTGGTTTCCTGCTGGTTTGTCGCTGTTTTTCAAAATTCTTTCGGTTCTGCCCTGGCCAGCGTGCTCGGCATTCATCCAGTGTTGGGCGTGATGGCTGGAGCCGTTTCGCTCGAAGGCGGGCATGGCGCAGCTGCGGCATTTGGCCCGACAGCCGAACAATTGGGCGTTAAAGGCGCTACGGCAGTGGCGATTGCTTCTGCGACATATGGGCTGATCGCCGGAGGTTTGATCGGCGGACCGATTGCTAAATGGTTGATCGGCAAGTATAACGTAGCCATCAAGACCGGTGAAGGAACTTATGAAAGCTTTAATGCAGCGATTGGCATGGACAAGGATGCTGAAAACGTGACCAGCCGCAACATTTTGACGATGATGACCCTTGTGCTGGTGATTATGACAATTGGCGCCTTGGGCTCGGCAAAACTTAAGGCGGCGACAGGATTTGACCTGCCGGGATATGTCGGCGCCATGTTTGTGGCGATCATCCTGCGGAATATTAATGATTCCGTTCCGATCGTCAAATTGCACCTGAAAGCGATCGATATCATTGCCGATGTATCCATTGGTATCTTTTTGACGATGGCGATGATGACGCTGCGGATATGGGAGTTGTACGACTTGGCGCTGCCGCTGATCATCATTCTGGTGCTCCAGACCATTGCTCTGGCCTTGTTCGCCATCTTTATCCTGTTCCGGGCGTTGGGCAAGGATTATGACGCCGTGGTCATCGTATCCGGGCTGATGGGGCACGGCCTCGGCGCCACTCCGAATGCGGTAGCCAATATGGGAGCGGTGTGTGAACGGTATGGGGTAATGTCGCACAAGGCATTTCTCATTGTTCCCTTATGCGGCGCCGTGTTGATTGATCTGGTGGGAATCCCCAATATTGTTTGGTTTATCAATTATTTAACAAAATAGGGTAGGAGGAGACTGTTATGCCGAAATTGATTGAGTGCGTACCGAATTTCAGTGAAGGACGACGGCCGGAAGTCATTGAAGCCATTGCCGACGAAGTCCGCAAGATTGAAGGAGTCAAATTGCTTGATGTGAAACCGGACGCCAGCCACAACCGGGTGGTCGTGACATTTGTCGGCGAGCCGCAGGCGGTGAAGCGGGCCGCGTTCAATTGCTGCGCAAAAGCGGCCGAACTCATCGACATGGAAAAACATCACGGCGAGCATCCCCGTATCGGCGCTACTGATGTTATTCCCTTCATTCCGGTCAAAGACGTCACCATGGAAGAGTGCGTCGCGCTGGCCAATGAACTGGCTGCCGAGATCGCCGACAAACTGGAAATCCCGGTCTATCTGTACGAGGAAGCCGCCAAGATTCCCACTCGCCGGGCTTTGCCGGACATTCGCAAGGGCCAGTATGAGGGCCTGAAGGAAGAGATTACGAAACCGGAGCGCAAGCCGGATTTCGGGCCGGCCCGCATGCATCCGAGCGCTGGGGCCACGGTGGTGGGCGCCCGGCAGTTTTTGATTGCCTATAATATCAACCTGGATACCGATGATGTAAGTATTGCAAAAAAAATCGCCAATTGCATCCGGGAAGCAAAGGGCGGTTTCAAGTACGTGCGAGCGATGGGGATCAGCGTGAATGTGCGGGGGCGCGACGTCGCCCAAGTCACCATTAATATGGTGAATTATCAGGGAACCCCCTTGTTCCGGGTGTTTGAAACGGTCAAGAACGAAGCGGCCCGGTATGGCGTAAATGTGATCGGCAGCGAGATCATCGGTCTTACGCCGTTGCAGGCGCTGCTGGACGTTGCTGAATATTACCTTCGGCTGGATGGGTTCGAACGGACGCAGGTTTTTGAAGAAACCATATCCTAGAGAAAGCAGGGAGCGAGTGAAGAAATATGAAACTTGTGGACTATAAAGTGACTGAATTCATGCAGCTGTTGGCGTCGGAAGCACCAGCGCCCGGCGGCGGCTCGGCGGCGGCCCTGGCCGGTGCAACGGGAGCGTCCTTGGCGGCTATGGTTGCCGCACTGACGCTGGGCAAGGAAAAATACCGCGAATACGAGGCCCAGACGGTCGCCCTGCAAAACAAGGGGAATGAACTGCAGACGCGTTTTCTGAAATTGATCGATGCGGATACGGCGGCCTTCAATGGTGTTTCCGCCGCCTACAAAT
>CAZRQI010000315.1:0-2224 GCA_964602025.1 uncultured Veillonellaceae bacterium | reverse complement strand
AAGGGCCTGATGGTGGGCGCCGAGTTGAGCAAACCGGGCCGGGAAGTGGTCGACCGCTGCCTGAAGCAGGGCGTGATTATCAATTGCACGGCCGGGAATGTGCTGCGGTTTGTTCCGCCGCTGAACATCGAGCGGAATCATGTCGACGAAGTCATCGCCATTCTTGATGACGTATTGGCGCAATGGCAATAACCGCCGGCATTTGCCGACGGAAATAAAGGAAGGTATATCATGAGCATGAAAGGAAAGGATTTGCTGGCCCTTCACGACTTATCCCCGGCGGAGGTGGAGGAAATCTTCCGCCTGACGGCTGAGTTGAAACAAAAAGTGAAGGACGGCGTCGAACACCCCCTGCTCAAAGGCAAAACTCTGGGCATGATCTTTCAGAAATCCTCCACGAGAACCCGCGTGTCCTTTGAGGTGGGGATGTACCAACTCGGCGGGTCCGCCCTGTTTCTCTCCGCCAACGATCTGCAGATGGGGCGTGGCGAACCGATTCGGGATACGGCCCGTGTACTGTCCCGCTATCTGGACGGGATCATGATCCGCACCTTTTCGCAGAAGGATGTCGAAGAGTTGGCGGAATGGTCGTCCATTCCCGTCATCAACGGACTGACGGATTCCCATCATCCCTGTCAGGTCCTGGCGGACTTGTTCACGGTGCGGGAACACCGGGGCAGTTTGAAAGGGTTGAAACTGGCGTTTTTGGGCGACGGCTTCAACATGGCCAATTCGTTGATGGAAGGCGGCGCCAAAACTGGCATGCATGTCGTGGTCGCCACCCCGCCCGGTTATGAACCGAAACCGGAGATCGTGGCAGCCGCCAAGGCGGCGGCAGCCGAAACCGGCGGCAGCGTCCAGGTCTGCAGTGATCCGCGGGAAGCGGCGCGCGACGCCGATGTTCTGGTAACAGATGTCTGGTCCAGCATGGGTCATGAAGCGGAGCATCGGGCCCGTCTCAAGGCGTTTGGCGGCTACAGCCTGAATAGTTCGCTGGTGGCGATCGCCAAACCCAAGGCGATGATCCAGCACTGCTTGCCGGCGCACCGGGGAGAAGAGATTAGCGATGAGCTGTTTGAAGCGCATTCGGGTGAGATTTTCGACGAAGCGGAAAACCGGCTGCATGTGCAAAAAGCGATCATGGCACTGGTGATGTGAGGACAAAAGAGGTAAAATATTTAAGTTAGATTAGATTATGGAGGGAAAAATCATGAGCAAGACAGCAAAACCGAAAGCGGAAAAAGTAGTATTAGCCTACTCCGGCGGGTTGGATACTTCGGTAATCATTCCCTGGTTGACCGAGAATTACGGCTATGAAGTCATCGCCATGTGCGCCGATGTCGGCCAGGGCGATGATCTCGAGTTTGTCAAACAAAAGGCGATCAAAACCGGCGCCAGCAAGGTCTATGTGGAAGATCTGCGCGAAGCTTTCATCACCGAGTATATCTGGCCCACACTGAAGGCTGGCGCGGTGTATGAAGGGAAATACCTGCTGGGAACCTCGATGGCCCGGCCGATCATCGCCCAGGCGCTGGCCCGCATCGCCGAAATAGAAGGCGCCGTCGCCATTGCCCACGGCGCAACCGGCAAGGGTAACGATCAGGTCCGGTTCGAGTTGACCATCAAGGCTCTGGCCCCGCATCTGAAGATTATCGCCCCCTGGCGGTTGTGGGATATCCGTTCGCGGGAAGACGCCATCGATTACGCGGAAAAACGCGGCATCCCGGTGCCAGTCACCAAAGCCCGCCCCTACAGCATGGACGCCAATCTTTGGCATCTGAGCCACGAGGGCGCCGACCTAGAAGATCCCTGGAACGAACCCAAACCCGATCTGTGCATGATTTCCAAAACGCCGGAAACTGCTCCGGACAAAGCGGAATATGTGGAAATCGGTTTTGATAAAGGGACTCCGGTTTCGGTCAACGGCAACAAACTGAACCCGATCGCGCTGCTGGAAAAACTGAATGAGTTGGGCGCCCAACATGGCGTCGGCATCGCCGACCTGGTGGAGAACCGGTTGGTGGGCATGAAGTCCCGCGGCGTGTATGAGACTCCCGGCGGCGCAATCCTGTACTATGCCCATCGCGAGCTGGAAACCCTCACGCTGGACCGGGCCACTCTGCACTACAAGGAGCAGATGGCCGTGCGTTACGCTGAACTGGTCTACGACGGAATGTGGTTCTCGCCCCTGCGGGAAGCGCTGGACGCCTTTGTGAACCAGACC
>CAZRQI010000314.1:0-2225 GCA_964602025.1 uncultured Veillonellaceae bacterium | reverse complement strand
GAAGGGGGGAGCGAACTGATGGACCTGATGTTGGGAATGGAACCCAGTGTATTTGTATTCGCGGCGTTTGGCTTTTTGCTGCTCTGGAATACGCCAATCGCCGTCAGCCTCGGCATGGCCAGCCTGCTGACAATTTATGCCGCAGACGGGCCGATGGCCGTGTTTCCGACGACGATGTACGCGGCGACCGCCAAGTTCGCCTTGCTGGCGATTCCCTTCTTCGTTCTCGCCGGCGTGGTGATGGAGCAGGCCGGCGTGTCCAGCCGCCTGATCAAATTCGCCAATGTTTGCGTGGGCCATATCAACGGCGGCCTCGCCATCGTTGGCGTCGTCACCTGTTGTTTCTTCGCGGCGATCTCCGGGTCCGGCCCGGCGACGGTGGCCGCGCTGGGAGCGATCATGATCCCGGCCATGGTGCAGGAAGGCTATGACAAGGGCTTTTCGTCCGCCCTGATGGCCAATGCCGGCGCGATCGGCATCATCATCCCGCCGAGCATCGCCTTCGTCGTGTATGGCGTCATCGCCGAGGTTTCCATCGGCAAGATCTTCGTCGCTGGCATCGTGCCGGGGCTGTTGGTCGGTGTGGCCCTGTCGGTGGTCAGCTACATCTATGCCAAAAAATACGGCTGGGGCGGCAACAAGAAACCGGCCACCGCTGGCGAAAAATGGGTGGCGTTCAAGGACGCGGCCTGGGGCCTGATGACGCCGGTCATCATTCTCGGCGGCATCTACGGCGGGATCTTCACCCCGACCGAAGCGGCGGGCGTGGCGGCCGTATACGGCCTGTTCGTCGGCTTCTTCGTCTACAAGGAACTGAACATGACCAAGCTGAAAAAAATCCTGATCGACTCGTCCGTGGGTTCGGCCGTGGTCATGCTGATCGTTTCCAGCGCCTCGCTGTTCGCCTGGCTGGTCACGACGGAAGGCGCCGCCCAGGCGGCTTCGGCGGCGATGATGGAGTTCTCGAAGAACCCGGTGGTCATCCTGCTGATTATCAACGTCATCGTGTTGATTGCCGGCTGCTTCCTCGACGCCATTTCGATCTTCTACATCCTCCTGCCGATCTTCCTGCCGATCATGAAGATGATCAACTGCGATCCGATTCTGTTCGGCGTCATCCTTACCGTGAACGTGGCGATCGGCCAGATCACTCCGCCGGTTGGCGTTAATCTCTATGTGGCCTGCAATATCGCCGACCTGAGCCTGACCGAAATTTCCAAATCAATCATGCCTTTCCTGATCGCGTCTCTGGTCGCATTAGCACTGATTACCTACATCCCGGCAATATCCCTGTGGTTACCGGGTGTGCTGGGAATGTAACAAAGGGGGTCCCTGAACCATGGCTTCAGAAATCAAAATGCCGCAACTCGGGCTGACAATGACCGAAGGAACCGTAACCCGCTGGTTCAAAACCGTGGGGGAAACGGTGGCCGAAGGCGAAGTTCTGTTCGAGGTGGCGACGGACAAAATCACCAACCAGATCGAATCCACGGCGGCAGGCACGCTGCTGCAAATCCTGGTGGAAGAAGGGCAGACCGTGCCGGTGCAGGCCGTAGTCGGCTTCGTCGGCGCTGCGGGAGAATCCGTGGCAACAGCGGCGGCGCCCGCCGCCGCTCCTGTCGCCGCACCCGCGCCGGCTGCTCCGGCGGCTGCTCCGGCCGCGCCGATGGCTCCGGCCGCGGCGATCGGGCCGGCGGCCGAGGAAATCAAGATGCCGCAGCTCGGCCTGACGATGACCGAGGGGACCGTGACCCGCTGGTTCAAGACCGTAGGGGAAGCGGTGGTCCACGGTGAAGTCCTGTTCGAAGTAGCGACAGACAAAATCACCAACCAGATCGAATCCACGGCGGCAGGCACGCTGCTGCAAATTCTGGTGGAAGAAGGACAGGTCGCGCCGGTGCAGGCGGTATTAGCGTACGTCGGCGAGCCCGGCGCAGCAACGGGAACGGCGGCCGCCGCCCCGGCGGCTGCACCCGCAGCCGGCCCGGCCGCTGCCGCTCCGGCAGTGAATCCGGCCGCAACGGCTGGCGTTCCGGCGCAAACAGACGGCGACGGCTGGGTGAAAGCCTCGCCGGCGGCCCGCAAACTGGCGAAGGAAATGAACGTAGACCTGGCGAAAGTCACGGCGACCGGTCCCGATGGCCGGGTCGTCGAAGCCGACGTGCTGGGCTTCGGCTGGGTGAAAGCCTCGCCGGCGGCCCGCAAGGCAGCCAAAGACCGCGGCA
>CAZRQI010000313.1:0-2254 GCA_964602025.1 uncultured Veillonellaceae bacterium | reverse complement strand
ACGGACCGCCCATCACGACCCCAATCTTCTTGCGTTGCATGCCGATCGCCTCCAACGGTTTATTTGCCAGACGGGCAACGATTCGCTCGCCGATTTGATAAATATTGCCCGCCCCCATCGTAATCACCAGATCACCCGGCTGAAGCAGCGGAAACACACATTCCTCGAGGGACTCACAATTCGGGCAGTAATGTACTGGCTGGCCGGTCTGTTTCTGAACTTCCCGCAGGATCGTTTCACCGGACACCCCGTCAATCGGATCTTCCCCGGCTGAATAAATGTCGGTCAGGACCAGCAAATCCGCCGGAGCGAACGCCGTCCCGAACTCCCGGGCCAACAGCTGGGTCCGGGAAAAGCGGTGTGGCTGGAAGATACAGACGACTCGACCGGGAGTCGCCGCTTTCGCGCCATGCAACGTCGTCAGAATCTCCGTCGGATGATGACCATAATCATCCACGACCCAAATTCCCCGTTCTCTGCCCTTGGTCTGAAAACGCCGCTTGGCGCCGCCGAATCCCGGCATGATCGCCGCAATCCGTTCAAAGGAAAGGCCCAGATGCATGCCAACCGCGATGCAGGCCAGGCAGTTCATCACATTGTGCCGCCCCGGTACTCCAATGGAGATTCGCCCCAGCAGGGTTTCCCGCCGGTAAACATCGAAGAAAGTCTCTGTCCCCGCCGTGACGATTTTATTGGCGGTAAAATCAGCCGGCAAATCCAGGGAGTATGTGATTTGCGGCGTCCGCACCTCGTCCGCCACCGATCGGACCGCCGGGCTGTCGATGCCGAGGACCGCCAAGCCGCCGGGCTTGACCTGATTGAGGAACTGCGTGAAAGCCCGCCGAATTTCCGCCTCGTTGCCATAATGATCCAGGTGGTCGTTTTCGATGTTGGTAACAACGGCAATCTGCGGCGTAAACTTCAAAAACGAGCCATCGCTTTCATCCGCTTCCGCCACCAGCAACCCACAGTCGCCGACTTTGGCGTTGCCGCCGATCGCGTCGAGATCGCCGCCGATCAGGACATTGGGATCCATTCCCGCTAGTTCAAGCAAAAAAGCAATCATCGAAGTCGTGGTGGTCTTGCCATGAGAACCGGCGACCGCAATTCCGTCGCATTGATTGAGCAAGGCCGCCAGGACATCGGCCCGATGGAAAACCGGCAAGCCGATGCGCCGGGCCTCGACCAGTTCCGGATTATCCTGCCGGATCGCGCTGGATACCACGATGGCCCCCGTATCGCCGAGGTTCGCTGCGGCATGTCCCAGATAAATCGTCGCGCCGCAATTGGACAAACGGGCGGTCGCTTCCGACGCATGCAAATCCGAACCGGAAACACGAAAGCCCTTTTTCAGCAGAACATACGCAATAGCGCTCATCCCGGCGCCGCCGACTCCAACAAAGTGAAAAGACTGGTTCTCATCAAGCAACAAAATGGTTTCCTCCCCCAAAAGACTTAACGTTGGCCGGCGCTCCGCCGGGCCGACAAATCAAACACCAAATCCGCAATCTCATCGGCTGCCCGAGGGCTTCCCATCGCTGCGGCGGCGGTCGCCATACTTTGCAGTTCCCCGGAATCCGCAATCAGCGTTTCCACCTGCGCCGCCAACCCTTCCCCGGTAAGATCCGCATCCCGGATCACCACTGCGGCGCCATTCTTTTCCAAAGCACGGGCATTGATTTCCTGATGGTTTTCCGACGCATGCGGATAGGGAATCAAAATCGCCGGAATGCCGCGCAAGGTCAGTTCGGCCAAACCAATGGCCCCGGCCCGCGAAACCACCAACCGGGCCGCAGCCAGAGCTTTCGGCATTTCGTGCAGATACGGAACAACGATCCGTCCGGACTCCCCGTCATTGAACGGCAATCCCGATGTCTGCAACATATGTATTATATTATTATAATCCGTCTGCCCGGTAATATGAAGTATTTGCAATTCCTTTTTTCCCGCCCAGCGCCGATGCACTTCCAGAGCCGCCAGATTGATGCTGCGGGCGCCCTGGCTCCCCCCGGTGATGAGCAAAACCGGCAGATCCGGCCGCAGGCCGAAATGCCGGCAGGCCTCTTCCCGCTTCTCCTGCAGCAAATCCTCCCGCACCGGGTTTCCCGTCACCACAACGTGGGCTTTGCAACCGGCAAACTTCACGGCCGCCTCCCGGTATCCCAGCGCCACCACATCCACAACCCGGCTGAGAATCCGGTTCGTGACGCCGGGAAAGGCGTTCTGTTCCTGGATCAGCGTGGGAATGCCGGCG
>CAZRQI010000312.1:0-2255 GCA_964602025.1 uncultured Veillonellaceae bacterium | reverse complement strand
TGTTCGGGTTGCGCGATTCCCGGCTTCGACATGACGACGCGGGTTTCCTTGATTGTGCCGCCGCTGGTCTCGATCGCGTCGATGCCGTGTTCGGCGATCATCTGGGCGGCGTAGACCACATCGGGCAGGGTCAGCTGCGTTTCCGCAGTCACGCCGTCAGTGGTGTTCAACTTGGCGAAAACCGGATACTGCCGGCCGACGGCGGCCTTGACCCGGTAGGATAGTGCGCACAGCAGGCTGATCCGCTGGTCGATGGAACCGCCGTATTCATCTTCGCGGTGATTGGTGTAGGGTGAAAGGAATTGGGCCAATAGGTATCCATGCGCCATATGGATTTGAACACCATCAAAACCGGCCCGTTTGGCCCGCAGCGCGGCGGCTTCGTAATCTTCCTGCAACCGGTCGATTTCCTCGAGTGTCAGGGCCCGGGCAACCTGCCGGCCCTGGTCGTCAAACCGATCGGATGGGGCGACCGGCATCTTGCCGTCGATGAAATCCGGCGCCGTCTGCCGGCCGGCATGGGCCAACTGCAGAAAAATTTTGGCGCCGTTTTGGTGCACTACTTCCACCATTTTTTTATAGCCATCCAGAAACCGTTCGTGAAAAATACCATTTTGGGGAATGCTGGCCCGGCCCAGCGGATGGGAGACGTAGGAATGACCGGTCATGATCAGGCCGACGCCGCCAGCCGCCAAGTCGCGGAAAAGTTCGATTTGCGCATCGGTCACCTCGCCGCCCGGCTGCATCAGCCGATCATGGGTGGCGGAACGCACGAAACGGTTACGGAACGTAATGGCGCCGATTTGATACGGTTCAAATAATTTGCTCATGGGGATTCCTCCTTCATATAATTTTTTGCCGGCATCGGCGGGAATGCGACGCCGGCAGCAACAGCCAACGACGCGAAAGGGGTTTTGAGGATGTCAGACAAAGCAACCGAGGCGAGAAACACCGCCGGTCAGTATTTCAAGGATGGGTTCAATTGTTCGGAGGCGGTCCTGCGGGCGACCGCCGACACATTGGGAATCCCGGTGAATGAACAGTCGCTGCGGATGACTACCGGTTTCGGCGGCGGATTTGGACATGCCGGCTGCGCCTGCGGTGCTCTGACGGCGTCAGTCATGTCGCTGGGATTGCTGCGCGGACGGAGCGAAGCGACCGAGAGCCGGGCAGAAGCCTATGCGTTGTCCAAAGAGTTTCACGATCGGTTCCGGGAAAAATTCGGCGCCACCTGTTGCCGCGCCCTGAACCCGCACGAGTTCGAGACCCGGGAACATCTTGTGAATTGCGTGAAGATCACCGGCAACACGGCAAAATTGCTGATGGAGTTTATCGAGGAAAAAGGCTTGGTGGCTTCGGCCGGATCAGACCGCTAAAATTTTCCCCAGCAACCCGCCGTGCTGTTTCAGCCAGCGACGCTGCTCCCGGCAGTCGGGAATCCAGCGGGCGACTTCCCGCCAGTAGGTGGGCGAATGGTTCGGATGCAGCATGTGACACAGTTCATGCACAACCAGATAGTCCAACACGGCCGACGGGGCCATGATCAACCGCCAGTTGAAACTGATGGCGCCGCGGGAAGAGCAACTGCCCCAGCGGGTTTTTTGGTCGCGCAGGGAAATGCGGACCGGTCGCACGCCGATTTGCGCGGCCCAGTACCGTGTCCGTTCCAGCAACTGTTGTTGCGCCTGTTCCAGATACCAGTGTTTGAGCGATCGCCAGACTGTAGGGTCATTATCTTCCCCCACAAGCTCCGGCAAATGCACGGTGATATTGCAGGCCGAGTAGGTCACGGTCGGACGACCGGTTCCGTCGGCCAGCAACAAAAGGGTGTGCGGGGTTCCTTGGTAGAGAATTGTCGAACCATGCGTCAGCGCAGCGTTGGCCGGGTTGGCGGCGACGGTTTCCAGTCGCTGAATCTGACGCAGGATCCAGGCGCGTTTAGTTTCCACCAGTTCACGGATTTTTGGCCAGGACATTCCCGCTGGCGCGGCCAGTTCCAGACAATCCGGTCGGGGAACGCGGATCTGCACCGAGCGGCGACGGTTGCTGAACCGCAGGTTGCAGGAAAAAGTCCGGGCGTCGAGAGTAAAAGTTGTTGTCGTCATACATAACATATTTTCCGTGCGGGGCGTTTAATCCTGCTTATTGACAAGAAAAGACGCCGGTGGTAATATATTTCTTGCCTGCTAAGGGCAACCTAACGTGCCGAAGTGGCGGAATTGGCAGACGCAGCAGACTCAAAATCTGCCGTCAGC
>CAZRQI010000311.1:0-2257 GCA_964602025.1 uncultured Veillonellaceae bacterium | reverse complement strand
ACGAACACGGTCGCGTTGACGATATTCGCCGCATCCGCCCGGTCGAGCAGCGACGGTTCGACATCCGTTTCGCGGGTCAGGATGGCATTCCAGCCCTTCGCGCGAAACAGGCGGGCCGACCGCAGCGAGATGTCGAGATTGATGTCCTTTTCCAGAATGAAGTTTCGCACCGCGCCGGTATCGCCGCCGCCATGCCCGGGATCGATCACGATTGTGGGGATCGACTTGCCGGGAAGTCGCGGAATCGAAAACACCAGATAGGTGCGGAGTCGGATCAGGCCGTCCCGCCCCTTCACCGTCTTGCGGTGAACCGTCGACACCACGGTCTGGTCGGCCAGCGGCGCGTTCAGCACGAACCGGACCCGGCCGGCTCCCAAATTTTCGGCCGTCAGCGGCCATCCCGCCGGCAGTTCCCGCCAGGTCGGCATGGCATTGGCCAGCGTCACTTCCAGGCGGCCAGCAGTCTTCTTCTCTTCGAACACCGGGGTCAACTGAAAGCCGGCAACCTCTTCAAGATCTTTTCCCGGCAACCGGTGCTCGATCGCCACCGCGGCCACCGTCCGTTCCTGCAACACAAACAGTTTGGCCTCGGGCAATGGATAAATCAGCGCCGCCCCCGCGACAGCCGTCGCGCTTCCCCAGCCGAAAAAAACCGCCAGGCACGCCAGCCAAAGTACAATCCGCATATTTGCTCCTTCCCGTCGCCGCCGGAAATCGGTCACTTCCGGATCAAAAACGCCGAAGTCGGCAGAAAATAACCGACTTCCGCCGTGTTCCCGGCATCTGTCCGGTCATCCTCTTTCTTCGGCATGTCGACAATCTTCCAATGCAGGGTCACCGGACGGCCCGGCAGATACTCCAGCGTCGCCCGGCCATGCTCCGGGCTCAGGCCGCTCTTCCACTCCAGATACGCCAGCGAACCGCTGACCGTGCCCGTCATCGACACACCGCCGACGCTGGAATCGACGCGCCGCCCGTAGTCATAGACGGCGGTATGGGCCAGGCGCAGTTTCTGCCCGTCCTGTTCAATGACCAGTGTAAACGCGGTATTATCGACAAAGGCGTACCAGACACCGGCAAAGCCGCCCGGAACGACAGGGCCGGTCGGCGCGGCGCCGGCCGGGGGCCAGTTTCCAGGTCCGCTGTTTCCCGAACTGTCCGCCCCCGGCGGCATCCCATCGGCATAGGCGACCGTCGACCCCAGCAGCAAGGCCAGACAGAGCAGCGTCAGGCGATAGGCAAAGCGCCCGCGCCATCGATTCAAAGTTTTCCGGGTTTTCCGGGCCTGGTTCATTTCCCCGTCCTCCCTAACAGCCGTTTCCTTATTTATCGGTGAATTCAACCCCATCCTTTAGTCGCGGTTCCTGCCTTCAACAGGACACGACGCGGTTCCGGCCGGCTTTCTTGGCCTCGTACATCGCCGCATCCGCCCGCTGCAGGAGCGATTCCACCGAGACGTCACTGACATCGGCAACAGTCAGGCCGATGCTGGCGGTAAAGCGAACGTTCCCCTCCGCCGTGGCGACCGACTGTTCCGCCAGCGACCGACGCAAACGCTCGGCGACGATCCTCGCCTCGGTTTCCGTCGTTTCCGGCAACAGGCAGACGAACTCCTCGCCGCCAAACCGGCCGCAAAGATCCGCCGACCGCAGCACCGACCGCAACGTGTCGGCCACAGCGACCAATACCTGGTCGCCGGTAGCATGGCCGTAAGTGTCGTTGATCTTCTTGAAATGATCGATATCCAGCACCAGGAACGCCAACGGCCGGTGATAGCGCCGGAACGACTCCATCGCCAAGGCCGCCGCCCCCAGAAAATGCCGCCGGTTGCTGAGTCCCGTCAAGCTGTCGGTGGTCGCCAGGATCTTCAGTTCTTCCTCCAGCTGAAGCCGCTGCGTCACGTCCGCGCCCGAACTCAGAGTTCCGATAATAACGCCCTGTTCATCGTACACGAGCCGGCTGGACAAGTCCAAAACATGCACGTTGCCCTGCCGATCCCGTACGCGAAAATTGGCGCGTTTCATCGACGGTCCCGCTTCGCCGGCGACAAACCGCCGAAAGAACTCTGCTGCCCGTTCCTGGTGCTCCGGCAACGCCAATACCTCCAGCCAGTTCTTGCCGATCAGTTCGCTTTCCGGATAATCCAGAATTTCGCAGCCTTTGTGGTTGACCAATGTGATCCGCCCTGACGCATCCACGGCCACGATCAAGGCATCCGCCATGTTCAGGTAGCTTTCCGCTTTTTCTTTTTCCTTCA
>CAZRQI010000310.1:0-2270 GCA_964602025.1 uncultured Veillonellaceae bacterium | reverse complement strand
TCGAAAAGATCAAAACCCAGGCCGGCGTCGACCTGATGTACAGCGGCGGCGCCGAGAAATACCGTGCCAATGTCGATCTGCGCATCCACACCAATGAACGGAACTATTTCCATATGGGCCTGTCGGATATTGGTGAGTCCAATCGTTTCAACTTCCAACTGGGGCAGACGGGAAAGACGGTCGGCGGACGGATCGGCGTGATCGAAGGCAAGGCCGGGGCCGGGCTGGACCTGAATCTCGGCAAAAACTTCCGGATTTCCGCCGATGCCTATGATCCCAACGACTTCCGGCTCAAGCTGCGGTCCGAATTGCGGATCGCGCCGGATACCTACCTCGTGGGCGAAAGCATCGGTCTCAACAAGGAATCGCAGCGCAGCACCTACGTCGGCCTGCGCCGCACATTTTAACGATCCAGTGAACGATCCAACCAATCGGACGATAACGGAGGAATCGGCATGAACATCGCAATGAAACATTCGACAATTCGGCAGTGGCTGCGTAGCGGCATTTTGCTCGGGACCCTGCTGACGCTGCTGCTGGCGGGAACGGCCCTGGCCGCAGGTCCGGCGGCGCCGGCAACGATGGATCTGACGCTGGACCAGGCTGTTCAGTTGGCTCTGACCAACAATCCCAGCGGCAAGATCGCCGTGTTTGATTTTGAAGCCGCCAAAGGCGCCCTGACCGCCGCCCGCTCCTACCGTTGGCCGACCATCAGCGCCACGCATCGGGACTCGCGGACATTGTCGGCGCCTTCCAAGGTGGAACCGAATCCGACGGCTACCGATAATTATTCGAACTCCGTCAGCCTGAGCTGGATCCTCTGGTCCGGCAACAAGATCGAAAGCCAGATCAGCCAGGCCAAACTGTCCCTGGATTCCAGCCAATGGGGGATTGCCGCCGCCCGGCAATTGCTGAAGTACAACGCGACTGACGCCTACTTCAAGTTCATGGCCGCCCGTGACGCGGTCAAGCTGGCTCAGGAATCGGTCGCCCGACTGGAACGCTATTTGCAGGATGTGAAACTGCAGTTTGATGTCGGAGTTGTCGCCAAGGTCGACGTGTTGCGGTCGGAAGTGGAGCTGGCCAAGGCGAAGCAGACCTTGATCGAGGCCCAGAATGCCTATGATATCACGATGGCCAATCTCAACAATGTGATGGGGCAGCCGCTGACCACCGAACTCAGGGTCAAGGGCGATTTATCCTATGCGAAGTTTGAGCAGGACCTGGCAACCTGCGTCGATCTGGCCCTGCGCCAGCGGCCGGAAATCTTCCAGTATACCGATGCCGCCAAAAGCGCCCAGGAAGGAATCACCGTCGCCAGGGCCGGTTATCTGCCGTCCGTTTCGGCAACTTATACCAATGGCTGGAGCAATACCAATTTTCCCGGCGGCAACAACTACAACTGGACGGTCTATCTGACCACCAACTGGACATTTCTGGATTCGGGCCTGACGGCCGGTAAGGTGAAAACGGCGGTGGAAACCTTCCATAAGGCCCAGGAGCAACTGCGGCAGACCATCGACAGCGTCCAGCTCGACGTCCGGTCGACCTATCTCAGCCTGAAATCGGCGGAGCAGAGCATTCAGACCAGTAGCGCGGCGGTCGGTCTGGCGGAGGAAGACTACAGCATCAAAGTGATCCGTTATCAGGCCGGCGTCGGCACCAACCTGGACGTTCTGGATGCCCAGGTGGCCCTGACCACAGCCAAAAACAATTTCCTCAAAGCCATGTATGAGTACAACAACTATCGCTCGAAACTCGACAAGTCGATGGGCGTCCCGGTAAAATAAAGGTTAGATGGGTCTTTATCAACCGTCTGATGAGCCAGGGGAAACTAAAGGAGAACTGTCCATGATGCGCAAAAAGACCTTGTGGGTTATATTGCCGTTGCTTGCCGTGGCCGGTTTTTTCGCATTCTGGTGGGGCGCGCGGGGGCAAACGCTGTTGATCGGCGTGAAGGACACCGCCGCGGCGGAACTGGCTCGAGCTTTCGGCACGCCGGTGACCGTCGGCGGCGCCGAACTGACGGCCTGGAACGTGGTAACCCTCAAAGATATCAAAGTGTTCGACAACCAGGGCCGGGAGCTGGTCAAGGCGCCGGAAGCAGCCGTCGAAGTGAATCCGGTGCGGATCCTGCAAAACCGGCCGGTGGCCGAAGCCATCGCCCGTGTTTTGATTAACGGGCCGGAAGTGTCCCTGTATCGGGAAAAATCCGGCAAATGGAATATCGACGAGCTGCTGACCAAAGACCTGCCGGAAAGCCAGGCGTT
>CAZRQI010000309.1:0-2283 GCA_964602025.1 uncultured Veillonellaceae bacterium | reverse complement strand
ATCGTGGGCGGTCACCGGTTCCCCACTGGACCATCGGAGTCCAGCCCGCAGCGTAAATACGTATTTCAGGCCATCCGACGAAATCTCCCATTTCTCGGCGGCGGCCGCCACCGGACGGTTCTTTTCGTCCAACGTCGTCAATCCCTCAAACAATTGCGCCTGTACCGTGGAAGCCGAAAGGCTGGTGGACATCCGCGGATCGATGGATTCCGGTTCCGCCGCCAACGCATAACGAATATGAGTGCTGGAAGTCGCTTTTTTCGCGGTACTGCAGCCGGCCGCCAGCAAAATCGCCAGGCTCAGGAACCCGATCAGCCATAAAGGTTTTCTTTTTTGTCGCTGCACCAGAATCACTCCTTTTTTCCGTCCAATGAGCATGATTTTTTTTGGAAAGGTGAATGCAAAATGAATGCCAATTCTTCCGATTTGTCGATTCGAATCGCCGCCGTGCTGGCAAAGGAAACCGGGACCTTTGCCGTTGCGCTCAAAGATCCCCGCACGGATTTGCACTGGAGCCGGAACGCCTGCCCCATGCGGTCGGCCAGCCTCATCAAACTCTTCATCATGGTGGAAGTCTTTGAACAAATGAAAACCGCACAACTCCTGTCCGATGCGGTTCTTTCCTTCACCGAATCGGATCGGGTCGCCGGTTCCGGTTTATTGCAGGATCTGCCCGCCGGCACGTCCCGCACTGTATTGGAAATGGTGGAACTCATGATCACGGAGAGCGACAATATCGCAACCAACCTCTTGATTGACCTTCTCGGCATGTCCGCCATCAACGCGCGGATTCGCTCCCTTGGCTGCAACGATACGGTTCTGCGGCGACGCATGATGGATTTTGCGGCGGCGGCGGCAGGGCGCGAGAATACAACCAGTGTTACGGATGTCGTTCATGTGTTGAGTTTATTGCATGACGGCCGTTGTGTCAATTCGGAAGCCGATTCGGCCATGCGCGCCATACTGGGCCGCCAAACCGATCGCTGCAAAATCCCTTTCCTGCTGCCCGCCGCAACCGCCTGCCAAAACAAAACCGGCGAACTGCCGGGGGCGGAGCATGACGCCGGAATCGTTCTGACGCCGCAGGGTTCCTATATTCTGGCGATCATGAGCGACGATCTGGCGGATTCCGAGCAGGGTTGCCAGGTGATTGCCCGAATTTCCCGTTCGATCTACGACTGGTATGCCGAAAAAACAGTCGGGGTCTGACCCAACACGGTCATTTTTCAGCGGCGTGCTCTTTCGGGAGTTGCAACTGCCAGCCGATATGCACGCCGGTGATTCTACCGGCGTGTTTTTGTGGGAGAAGTCCAAAGCCATAAGGTTGGCCAATTGTGTCCAGCAATGAATAGCCGATTTCCAACACCAATTGTTTTTCCAGCGCCGATGCCGACGGAATCCCTTCAAAAATAAGCTTATTCTTTTCTCCATCCTGTGGCGTATTCAAGACCGTGATCCCTACCGAGTCATCCGTCTCGGCGCCATGAAGTTCCAGTAATATTCGGAAGAACATCATCGCAAAATTGAAGCAACCGACAAGCATCAACTTTTTTGAGGGTTCGGCTTGAAAACGGATCCGGCCGGAAGAGGCAAGCCGCAATTCAGCGGCCAATTGTGAATAGTCCTGTGTTGCAAACGCCGTGGGAAGAACCTCCATATAGGCGTTCCGTATTTTCTCCACCCAGAAAAATTGAAATTCCAGCTCTTCGATCATTCCTGACGAATCACGGAAGCAACTTGCCAAATGCTGTTTCCAAAAATGAAGAGTCCAATGACTGATATTTTTGAAACCGGCAATGTCACGCCGCTCATTGGCCAGCTTTTGATCCATTTCCTGCAAGATGTGGACATAAGCGGCGTTTTTTTTGGTCAGGCTGGCTTGCAGACTGTTTCGCTCCGTCTCCATATTGTAGCGTTCAATGGCTCTGCGTATCGTCCATAATAGTTCTTCTTCCATTTGCCAGGGCTTGGGGATAAACTGGAAAATTTCACCCTGGTTAATGCTGCTCAACACCTGGGACAGCTGCGTATAGCCCGACAATACGATCCGGACGATGGACGGATACTTTTCCCGGACGATTTTCAACAGCGTCAGGCCATCCATGACAGGCATGCGCATATCGGTGACAATCACGCTGATTTCCTGCTGTTCGAGAGCCTGCAAGGCGGTGGCGCCGCTACCGGCAAACACCGTGTCAAACGATTCGTCGATCGTTGCCCGTCGAATCGCATTCAAAATGTGCTGTTCATCATCGACAAACAATACGACATTCCGTTTCTCCG
>CAZRQI010000308.1:0-2295 GCA_964602025.1 uncultured Veillonellaceae bacterium | reverse complement strand
TGCTGGCCGATACCGAGAACGTCTTTCTCGAACCTTCGGCTCTGGCCGGATTCGCTGGCCCGGTTCGCCTGCCCGCGGCGCCGGCGGATGCCGTCCATATCGCCTGGGCGACCGGCGGCAGCATGGTTCCGCCGGAAATCATGGAGGAGTTTTACGCTGAAGGTTGCGAACGGCGAAAAAAATCCGAAAAATAATTCGGGACGACTTACGGACAATATATTGTCACAGACATTATTACTATAATAAAGGAAAAGATTCTGACAAAAGCGTTTGTGCAATTGGAAGAAACGCAAAATGCAACGGGAAGGGGGAACCAGCGTGGAAATCAAAAAAATCGTGTTGCGCAAAATGAAGATGGAATTCAAGGTTCCATTTGAAGTCAGCTTTGCCCGGATGACGGACAAGCACTTTATCGCCGTGGAGGTTCATTCCCGGGATCATGTCGGCTACGGTGACTGCTCGGCGTTCGAGCATCCATATTACAACGAGGAGACCACAACGACCGCCTGGCACATCATGCAGGATTTTTTGATCCCGCTGCTGTTCAAACAGGAGGAAATCGTCCGACCGGAAGAAGTCCACAGCCTATTCGCCCACATCCGCCGGAACAATATGGCGAAAGCGGCGCTCGACTGCGCGATCTGGGACCTGTACGCGAAAGAGCAGGGCATCTCGGTCGCCAAGGCGCTCGGCGGCACGAAGGACAAGATCGAAACCGGCGTCAGCATTGGCATTCAGGGCACCCCCGACGATCTGGTGCGGGTCGTGGCCAAACACCGGGAAGAAGGGTATCGGCGGGTCAAAGTCAAGATCATGCTGATGGCGGACGCCAATTCCGCGTACACGCTGAAAGATATCGATGTCTTTAAGGCGATGGACGACCTGGACCTGATCATGATCGAGCAGCCGTTGTCCAATGATGACATCGTCGATCACGCCAAACTGCAAGCTGTCCTGAAAACCCGGATTTGTCTGGACGAAAGCATCCACTCCGTCGATGACGCCCGCCATGCGATCGAGCTCGGCAGCGCCCGGACGATCAATATCAAAGTGGCCCGGGTCGGCGGCCTGACTGCCGCCCGCAACATCCACAACCTGTGCCAGGAGCATGGAATCCCGGTCTGGTGCGGCGGCATGCTTGACACCGGCATCGCCCGCGCCCACAACATTGCCGTATCGTCCCTGCCGAACTACAAGTTCCCCGGCGACGTGCCGGCTTCGGACCGCTACTGGAAAGTCGACCTGACGACGCCGGCGGTGGTCATCGACAAACAGGCCATGATTCAGGTCCCGGAAAAACCCGGCATCGGGTTCGAGCCGATTCCGGAGCTGCTGGAGAAATACACCTACGAGAAGAAAGAGATTCTGCGCTGAGTGGATCTCTGATTTCCGACAAGAGGAGGCGCCGTATTTCGTGATTATTGACCGGATCGACATTCTTCATCTGAAAAATCCGTTCCTGCATCCGTTTGAAACCAGTTTCACCCGCTTCGTCGAGCGGGACGTGCTCATCATCAAGGTGTTCTCGGAAGGATTGGTCGGCTACGGCGAGTGCAAGGCGTTTTACGGACCGCTGTACAATCCCGAGGACAACGGCACTTGCTTCCACATCATCAAAAACATCATCGCGCCGGTGATCCTGCACCAGGAAATTCAGGATCCGGCGGACTACATGAAAAAAGTATCGTTCATCCGCGGCAACCGGCTGGCGATCGCCGCCGTGGAAAACGCGCTCTGGGAGATCCACGCGCAGCGGGAAGGCAAGTCGCTGAAAACCCTGCTCGGCGGCACGCAGGACGAAGTCAAGGTCGGCGTCAGCCTCGGCATCGAACCGACGGTGACGGCCCTGCTCGGGAAAATCGAGAAATATCTGGCGGAAGGCTACCACCGGACCAAGATCAAGATCAAACCGGGCTGGGACATCGAAGTGCTACGGGAAATCCGTCGCCATTATCCCGATATCACGCTGACCGTGGACGCCAACTCCGATTACACCCTGGCCGACATCGATCTGTTCCGGGCCATGGACGAATTCAATCTCCAGTACATCGAACAGCCGCTGGCCGAAGACGACATCATCGACCACGCCGTGTTGCAGAAAGCGATCCAAACGCCGATCTGCCTCGACGAGAGCATTGTTTCCTATGAAATGGCGCGGCACGCCATCGAACTCGGCAGCTGCAAAGTCATCAACATCAAATCCAGCCGCTGCGGCGGCCTGTGCGAGTCCGTCCGGATTCACGACCTCTGCATGCAGCACAATATTCCGATCTGGGTCGGCGGCATGACCGAAAC
>CAZRQI010000307.1:0-2304 GCA_964602025.1 uncultured Veillonellaceae bacterium | reverse complement strand
TGCACGACCCGGGCCGCCGCGCTGCTGTCGGCGCAGACCGACCCGCCGCTGGCTCAGTTTTCGGCGATGGTGGAGCGGCTGCGCATGGCGTCGGCGACCGCGGAAAGCGAACAAGATGTGCTCGCCGTCTGTCTCCGGGTTCGCTGTTTACCGGCAAGAGAGGAGCAGCGGGGACGGTGGCCCCGCATCTTCCGGTTTGGCAACTATGCCGATTACCAGCGTTTTCGCGGCGAAATCGCCAATATCTTGGCGGACGCCACCGGGTTGGCCCATTCCTTTCCCGAGGTGGCGGTCAACGAAGCCTTGGCCAACGCGCTGGAGTGCCGGGACGGAGTGGCTCGTCCGCATCAGGTCCGCCTTCGCTGCAACGCGGTGGGTCGGCGACTGATTGTCCGCGTAAAATCGACGCGCATGGGCTTTGCCGGCAATGCCGTTCTACAGCGCCTGAAGGCGCACCCGGAAGACATGTTCGCGTTTGGCGGGAGCGAGGCGATGGGTCGGGGGATCCCGTTGATGTTGAGTTTGTCCGACAAGATGGTATACAACTCGGACGGTACGGAGGTGTTGTTGGCTTGGAGGCTCGGCGAAGCAGCAGGAAAACAATGAAGCTGAGAAAGCGCCGCGATTACAGCGCCGACTGCTGTTCGGACCGCTATGCCCTGTTGCAGGAGCTGGCCAGCATTGTGGAGCAGGCGACGGATTGCATCATCCGCACCGATCCGGAGTTTAACATCACCTATATGAACCGGGCGGCGGAAAAGCTTACCGGCTACACCCTGGCGGAGGTTTGGGGGAAAAGGCCGGATGTTTTCAGTTCCCGGCCGACGGATGAAGCGCTGCATGGCCGCGATTACGAAGAGATCCGCGACCGGGGCAAGACGGAGCTGGAGTTCGTCAACCGGCGGAAGAACGGCGGGGAGTATGTCGTGAAATCCTCCATCTTCCCCATCGTCGACGATGCGGGAGTTTTGGCCGGCTACGTTGCGTTCCATCAGGACATCACCGAGCGGCGGCAAGTGGAAGCGGTGTTGCGGGAAAGCGAGGAGCGCTTCGATCAGGCGGCGAGGCAGAGCCGGTCGTTTGTTTGGGAAGTCGACGCCGAAGGGTTGTATACCTCTGTCAGTGGGATTGTGGAAGATATTTTCGGCTATCGGCCGGAAGAAATTGTCGGCAAATTGCATTTTTACGATTTGCATCCGCCGGCGGAGCGGGAACAGTTCAAAGCGGCGGCTTTTGAAGTGTTTCGCCGCCGGGGTGAATTCAAGAACCTTGTAAACCAGGCGATGGCTGTGGATGGCAAGCAGGTGTGGCTGTCCACCTGCGGATTTCCCCTGTTGAACGACGATGGGACGCTGCGGGGCTACCGGGGCAGCGATATCGATGTCACCGAAATAAAGATGAAAGAGCAGGAGCTGCGGGAACGGGAAGAACTTTATCACGCGCTGCTGATGCAGTCGCATGACGCGATCGCGTTGCTGGATATGGAGACCTTGAACCTCGTGGAAGTCAATCCCCGGTTCGAAGCACTGACCGGGTACCGGCGGGCGGTCGACGCGATGCTGGAAGTGTTGGAACTGTTCGAGGATTCCCGCGAGAATAAGCAGCGCTTTTTCCAGCGTCTGCTGACGGACGGGGCGCTGCCGTCGACGGTCCGGCCGATGCGGACGCGGGACGGGCGGCGCCTGTATGTCGAGTGCGCGGCCAGTCTGGTCCGGGTGGCGGATCGCAGCTATCTGCTCCTCAATTTGCGGGACATCACCGCGGAGATGGTTCGGCGGCGGGAGATGGAACAGGAACTGGCGCTGGCGACTCAGGTGCAGCGCGCCTTGCTGTCGGAGATTCCCCGGGCCGAAGCGTTCCGGATCGAAACCTTGTTCGCGCCGGCGGGATTTGTCAGCGGCGATGTGTACCATCTGGAGTGGAACGAACAGACCTGCCTCCTGCGGGGCTATCTGCTCGACATCACCGGCCACGGGCTGGCTTCGGCGCTGCAGACCGCCGCGGTCAACGTGCTGCTGCACGAAGTGATGGATTTGCCGGAAAAACTGTCGGTTTCCGACCAACTTGGCTGGCTGAACCAGCGGATTTTCCGCTACATCGACGAAACTTCCTTCGCGGCGGCGATCGCCTTTGAAATGGATTTCGCGCAGGGGCGGCTGTGCTATGCCGCCGCCGGAATCACGGATTTTCTGTTCAACCGGGAGCGGATCTCGACGCCCGGACTGTTTTTGGGCATCGACCGCCGGGAAACCTACGAAACGGCCTGCATTTCGTTTGCGGCAGGCGATTCGGTATGTTTCATGA
>CAZRQI010000306.1:0-2324 GCA_964602025.1 uncultured Veillonellaceae bacterium | reverse complement strand
AATTGGTCGAGTTCCACGAAGGAACCCGGGTCCAACAGCAGGGTGATCCGCTCGCGGGCGGTTTTCTTGCCGCTCGCATGTTGTTTTTCTACCCGTTTTTCGCCGCCGCCCGCCAGCACTTTTTTGCGCTTGCTGTTCAGTAGGGCGACTTTTTCCTCCATTGCAGACATTGTACACCTCCATCGTTCTCAGGTGGATTGGATGCCCAATCTCCCGTCTATTGCTTAGTGGGCTTTGCGGTCGGGATGCTCGCAGATCTCGATCAGAATGCCACCAGTCGATTTGGGATGCAGGAAAGCGATTTTTGCGCCGCCGGCGCCATAACGGGGAGCCTTGTCGAGCATTTCCACGCCGCGAGCCTGCAGATCGGCGATCGCCGCTTCCACATTGTCAACGCGCAGGGCAATATGCTGAACCAGGTTGCGGCCGCCGTTTTTCTCGATCGCCTTGGCGATGGGGCCGTCCGGAGCAGTGGACTCGAGGAATTCGAGTTCCGCGTCACCGCAGGGGAAGAAGCTGACTTTTACTTTTTGTTCCGCAACGACTTCGTCTTCCGGCTGATGGAACATTCCCAGCTTTTCGCCGAAAATGTCTTTGGCCGCGGCCAGGTCGTTGACTCCGATCCCGATGTGATCGATGTGAAGAATTTTGAACATGGTCTTTCCTCCTTTAACTTTTGGTTCTATGTGAAAATTACTTCAGGACTTCCGCCAGAATGGCCTTAACGGCAGAATAAGGATCGTTCTTGCGCTGGTTGACTTCATCGGTCAATGCTTCGAAACGGCTTCCCGCCACCTTTTTCTTCAGGTAGACTTTGATCGTTTCGTCCAGCATGGCCAGAATCTCGTTGCGCGTCCGTTCGAAACGGCGCTTTTGAATCAATCCCGTTTTCACCATATATGCGGCATGTTCTTCAATACTGTCCACCAATTCAACGACGCCTTGATTTTGGCTGGCAATAGTGCGCGTGATTTTGGGACGCCATTCGGTCTCGTTCTGGTCCAAGTCCAGCATCATTTCAATTTCAATGTGCAATCGCTCTACGCCTTCGCGATCCGCCTTATTGATGGCGAATACATCGCCGATCTCCAAAATACCGGCCTTAATCGCCTGAATGTCGTCGCCCAGACCGGGAACCAATACAACCAGCGTCGTATCGGCAGCCTTCACGATATCGACTTCCGACTGCCCGACTCCAACTGTTTCAATGATAACGATATCTTTTCCCGCCGCATCCAAAATCTTTACAACTTCGGCGGTTTTTCTGGACATTCCGCCCAGACTGCCGCGGGTCGCCATGCTCCGGATAAAAACGCCTTCATCCATGGTGAGTTCATTCATGCGGATGCGGTCGCCTAAAATCGCGCCGCCAGAAAACGGACTGCTCGGGTCCACAGCGATAATGCCGACGGTTTTCCCCCGGCTGCGGTATTCTTTGGTCAATTTGTCCGTCAGAGTACTTTTCCCCGCGCCGGGCGGCCCGGTGATCCCGATAACATAGGCTCTGCCGGTATGCGGGTAAATCTTTTGCATGATTTCTACCGCATCGTCATACTCGTTTTCCACCGCCGTGATGGCTCGCGATATGGCCAACTTGGAGCCGTTGAGCAACTCTGTGACGATGTCCATAAAAGCACCACCTAAGGATAATTCTCAGCGGGGACGGACAGAAATCCTGCCCGCCCCGCTGCGTTGACTTGTTTAGCTTATTTTACGTTGGCTTTGATGAATTCGATGATCTTTTCGGTCGGGGTGCCAGGGGTGAATACTTCGGCAATCCCGGCGGCTTTCAGGCCAGGGATGTCGGCATCGGGAATGACGCCGCCACCAATGGTCAGAACATCTTTGATGCCTTTTTGGTTCATGATTTCCACAATACGGGGGAACAGGGTGTTGTGCGCACCGGACAGCAAGCTGAGCGCCACTACGTTGACGTCTTCCTGCAGGGCGGCTTCGGCGATTTGTTCCGGGGTCAGGCGAATGCCTGTGTAGATGACCTCGAAGCCGGCGTCGCGAAGAGCGCGGGCTACGACTTTGGCTCCGCGGTCATGACCGTCGAGGCCTGGCTTGGCTACCAATACTCTAATACGTTTTTCCATCGTTGTCCCTCCTACTCTCGCTTATAAGCTGACGTGCGGCTGATATTCGCCGAACACTTTGCGCATTACGCCGCAGATTTCACCCAAGGTTGCATAGACCAGAACCGCATCTTTGATAACCGGCATGAGATTGACGCTTTCGTCTTTGCAGGCGGCTTCAAGAGCGGCCAATTTTTCTGCAACAGCGGCATTATCGCGCGCCGCTTTCATTTTTGCCAGTTTTCC
>CAZRQI010000305.1:1531-2325 GCA_964602025.1 uncultured Veillonellaceae bacterium | reverse complement strand
TTGGCAGGCGGCGCAGCGGTCGTGCTTGGCCCCGAACAAGCCAATTACTTGAACGGCAATGGCATCGTGACCGGTCTGAACTTCTTCGGCGGCTGGCGCGTATGGGGCAACCGGACCGGTTGCTATCCCAGCACGACCGACCCGAAGGATGCGTTCATCCCGATCCGGCGGATGTTCGACTGGATCAACAACGCGCTGATATCGACCTTCTGGCAGAAAGTCGACGCGCCGCTCAACCGGCGGCTGGTGCAAACCATCGTCGATTCGGCCAATATCTGGCTGAATGGGCTGGCAGCGCGTCAGATGATCCTCGGCGGACGGGTGGAAGTGCTGCCGGAGGAAAACCCGACGACCGATCTCATGGACGGGATCATCCGGTTCCATGTCTACGCGACCCCGCCTGGTCCGGCGCGCGAATACGACTTTATCATTGAGTATGATCCGGCATATCTGTCCACACTGTTTGCATCGTAGGAGGTGAAAAAGCATGGCAACCAATGAACTTCCTGAAATTCTGCAAAACTTCCGGGTCTACGAATCCGGCGGCAATGACCTGAAGGGCGTCGTCGACGTGACGCTGCCGAGCCTGGAATCCCTGACCGAAGCCGTCAAGGCCCGGTCGCCCCGGCTTCCCTTCCTCCGGATGGTCCACATCCTCCTCCAAGGGCCCGTTCCTTACCTCGAAGAAGGATTGCAGGATCGCATCATGACCTATTCGATCTTCTCCACCGAAAAGGTTCGCCGGGCCGCCAACGCGGGAAGGGCGTTCTACCTGCCCTGCACGCTGGCCAACA
>CAZRQI010000305.1:917-1521 GCA_964602025.1 uncultured Veillonellaceae bacterium | reverse complement strand
GCCGGCGAGTATGAAACACCGGTGGTCGGTCATTACAAATCCATGACCGTCAGTCTGAAATATCGGACGGCCACGGCAGGCCTGCTGGCGCTTTCTGCGCCGAAGATCCATGCGCTTGATTTGCGCGGCGCGATCCAGGCCAGAGACGATGCCAGCGGAACGCTGCGCACCGTGCCGATGCGGGTGGCGGTCCGCTGTTCACCGCGGAAAACCGAGCCGGGAAAATTCGAAGTCGGCGCCGGCATGGATGCATCAAACGAGTTTGAGTGCACGTATCTGAAAATCACGCTGGACGGCAAGGACATGGTCGAGATCGACAAACTGAACTACAAGTGCGTGATCGATGGCACGGATTATCTGGCTGAGATCCGGACCGCACTCGGAATGTAAGCCAAAAGAAAAAGCCGGGCCTGAAAACGGCCCGGCGTGTGTTTGTGAAGGTTATTTGGAAAGGCGGCCGAGTATGAAACCGGCAACGATGGCGGGAAATGCGCTGGACTGCGATTCTTTACGCGGTTCGTTGCTGGAAAGTTTGCTGAAATAATAGGCAAAGAAAATCAGGAAACTCACAATCGTCGTCAGCCAGAAAGATACGGTCGGCGAC
>CAZRQI010000305.1:0-907 GCA_964602025.1 uncultured Veillonellaceae bacterium | reverse complement strand
ATCATCCAGAAAGTATCCTGTGATGAATGCCGAGGGAACGGCAAAGAGCAGAACCATGAAGAGTAGAAAGAATTTCATCGAAATCCCTCCAATCGGGTTTCCTGTTTTGATTATAGCATTTTGAAGGAGCGCATGAAATATGAAAATCATCTTGAAAAAGCCCTTGAACCATGAAGGTGCCGACTATACCATCATCAATGCCGAATTCGACAACCTGACCGGTCAGGACCTGATCGACGCAACCAACGAAGCCCGGGCGCGTGGCGATCAGTCGGTCATCATTGAATTGTCGAAGCTGTACCAGGCGATTGTGGCGGCAAAAGCGGCCAAGGTTCCGGTTGACATGGTCGTTGCCATGGGCGGGAAAGATTTCGTGGCGGTTACAAAGGCGGCGCAATCTTTTTTACTCGAATAGGCCTCGGTAAAAACGGGGCAAAAACATTAAAGCGGGTTGCGCTAAACTTGGCAATGTCCAAAACCTATACGCCGGTATCGTATTGGTTGTCGCTGCCGATTGCAGACATGATGGGCTGGATTGAAATCGTGATGGAAGCCCGAAGGGGGAAATAACTTGGCTGGAAAGATGTATGAAATTGCTTTCAAAATTGGCGCATCGGTGGCGGGGAGCTTTTCTTCCGCATTCGTATCGGCAGCGGATAAGATGTCAGCGCTGGAAGCCAAGACGAAAAGCCTCAAGGCCAGCATGAACAATATCGACCGAATGTATTCCAATGGCGCTCTGACAGCGGCCGAGTTCGGCCGGGCGCTGGCCAAGGTTGGCAACGAGATTGAACGCAACGAGCGGCTGCAAAAACGTTACGCGAGCCTTCAAAAAATACAGAACAATGCTGGCAAGGTTCAGGGCGGCGCCAGAACGGCAATGGCTGCCTCGGCAGCGGTCGGCAGT
>CAZRQI010000304.1:0-2349 GCA_964602025.1 uncultured Veillonellaceae bacterium | reverse complement strand
ATATCGTCCCAGCCGGCGGCGGCGGCCGCCGCTTTTGACCATGAAGTCTATCGTCCGCAATATTCCGCGTCATTCCTGCGGGAAAACCCGCCGCCGCCGCGTGTGCAATCCAGTTTTTCGTTCGAACCGCCGGCATTGGACGCGGCGGACACAGAGGTCCGTTCATCAGAGAATGTAAATTTTTACGTACCTGCGCCGGTCAGCAGGGAAGAACCCCCGCTCAATTCCGTGAATTTTTCGGCAACGGTACCGGATACCGCAACGTCGGCGGCGGAAAACCGGCTCAAAGCTTTGGTGCAGTATGCCCGGTGCTATATTCTCGCCGACGATGGCGACAGCTTGTATATCGTTGATCAACATGCGGCGCATGAACGGCTGTTGTTTGATCTGTTGTCGAAAAAACAGGCGCCAGCCGCTTTTCAGACGTTGCTGATTCCCCGGGTGGTTGACTTGGACCCGTTGGAAGTACAAGCGGCGGAAACTTATGTCCATGAACTTGCCGGCCTGGGATTTGCCTATGATTGGGTTGGTCCCTGCGCCGTCCGGATTTCCGAACTGCCGACCCATATACCGCCCGACGAGGCGGAAGGCTTGTTTCATCAGATTTTGTCCTCGGCGTTGACCTTAAAAACGCCCGATACGGAAACGTTCCGTCAGTTGTGGATTGAAACCGCCGCCTGCCATATGGCGGTCCGGGCCGGGCAAACGTTGAATCAGCCGCAGATGCAGGGCTTGTTGGATGACTTGATGAGAGCGGAGCGACCCTATACATGCCCGCATGGGCGGCCGACGCTGATCCGGTTGACGGAAAAAGATCTTGCCCGCTTATTTAAACGCATATGATCATTACCACTTCTTTGCGTGCGTTGGCCGACGATGTGACGCGGGCCTGCAAGTTGGCGCAGGAACTCGGCGCGGAATACGCTCCACGCCAGGAACGGCCGCTGGCCGTCATGCAGGCGGAATATCATACGAATCTGATGATCGTTTTTGAACAGGGGCAGCCCGTCGCCTATCAGGACGACAGCCGCTTTTTCTTTCATCGGGGAATGGCGGAGTTGCGGATTCTGAATTTTATCCGCACCGGCCATGATCCGATGATTAAAGCCATGGAATTGTCAGCGGGCATGTCGGTGCTGGATTGTACGTTGGGCCTGGCGGCCGATGCCCTGGTTGCCGCTTTTGTCGCCGGTGGCGACGCCGGTGTGCTGGGAATCGAAGCCTCGCCGATTGTGGCGGCATTGACCCGCTGGGGATTGGCGGAACTTCAGACAGCCGGTTCGGATGCCCGCGCGCAGACCAAACTGGCCGCCGGGAGAATTCGAGTGCGAAACGCCCGACATCAGGATGTTCTGGCCGAACTGCCGGACAGTTCGTTTGACGTCGTGTATTTTGACCCCATGTTTCGCCGTCCCAAATCTGGCAGTTGCGGGATTCAGCCCTTACGGGACTTTGCCGCCGCCGACCCGTTGGATCCTACATCCCTGCGGGAAGCGCTTCGTGTCGCCCGGTTGCGGGTTGTGGTCAAGGAAGCGCAAGGCAGCCGGGAATTCGAACGTCTGGGAATCCGACGGATTGCCGGCGGGCGATATAGTTCCGTCCACTACGGAATTTTACTCAAGGAGGAACAGAGTTGAACCGTCTGCTTGTGATCGTCGGGCCGACTGCCGTGGGGAAAAGCGGGTTGGCTATGCAACTGGCCCGGCGCTTTGGCTGCGAGATCATTTCCGGCGATTCGATGTGCGTTTATCGCGGCCTGGATATTGGAACCGCCAAGCCTTCCGCCGCCGACCGGCAGCAGATTCCGCATCATTTGATCGACATCCGGCAGCCGGAGGAAGAGTTTTCTGTCGTGGATTTCCAGCAGCTGGCCAGCGCAGCGATCGATGACTCGAACCAACGCGGCCGACTTCCCTTGTTGGTTGGGGGAACCGGCTTATATTTGCAGGCATTGCTGGAAGGCTATCAATTTAACCCCACCCGGCGGAATCCTGCTTCAGCGTTGCAAAGTCAATTTGAGGCCGAGGAAACGCCGGCGTTGCATCAGCGGTTAAGTTTGCTTGATCCGGCAACGGCGGCACGGATTCATCCCCACGATCGGAAACGGGTTTTACGGGCCCTGGAGATTTTTTCTACGGAAGAACAGCCTGTTTCCCGCACGAAAATAGGCACGGATCAAGGGTTGCTGTACGACTGTCTGGTATTGGGGATTACGATGGAACGAAGCGAGCTATACCGGCGCATTGATGCCCGGGTCGACCAGATGCTGGCGGACGGATTGGTGGAGGAAGTGCGGGCGTTGTGGCAGCGGGATTTGACTGGCCAGGCGACCGCCCTGCAGGCGATCGG
>CAZRQI010000303.1:0-2351 GCA_964602025.1 uncultured Veillonellaceae bacterium | reverse complement strand
TCGCCAACTACGCCGGAAGCATCAAGGCGGCGGACCTGCACCAGGCGATCCTGATCACCCAGGCCATGCGTTTTTCGAAAGTAATGACGACGGCGGATTGGGTTGCGCAGTTAGCGTAATAAGACTATCCTCGTGCGGTTGATGTGGCTGTAGCGAGTTCAGGTCGTTCGCAATGGACAATTATGCTTAAGTGTAGCATAATAAAAGATAATAATTTGTCGTATTTGCACTGAATTCTTCACGGCCATAATGACTAGGAGTGATGATGTGGATCGCACGATGCCCGAAGAGCTTTTGTCGGAATGGCAAAGAATAGTGGATCTCGTGGCGCGCATTGCGGGCGTCCCTGTCGGATTGATCATGCATCTGTGCGGCCAGGAGATAGAGGTCTTGGTATCCAGCACAACCGAAGGCAATCCTTATCATGTGGGCGAGAAAGATGCTTTATTCGGTTCGGGGCTTTATTGCGAGCGAGTCATCGAGTCGCAAGAAAAACTGTTGGTGCCCAATGCCCTGCAATCCGTGCAGTGGAACAACAATCCGGACTTAAAGCACAACCTGATTGCCTACTTGGGTTTTCCTATTCGTCTGCCGGATGGCAAGCCCTTTGGTACGATTTGCCTGCTCGATTGCAAAGAAAATAATTTTTCAGCGGATATTGTTGCGCTTGTAGAGAAAATGCATGCGTTGATTGAAGGCCAACTGAAAATGAATGACTTGCTGAAACGTAACGTATGGCAACTGATGGAGATTAACGAAAAAAATAGTCAGTTGGAAAAGCTCAATTATGCATTGAAGCAAAGCGAGGGCAAATATAGGTTTATAACCGATAACACCCTGGATTTCATCTGGGTTTATAATGTCGACCAGGAAAAGTTTGTTTACGCCAGTCCCGGGGGTGAGAAACTCTGCGGCTATAGCAGCGAGGCAATATTAGCACAGGGGATTCAGGGTGCGGTGCTGCCCGAATATCAAGACGGCATCCAGCAACGAATACAAGCAGCGATCCGGCAACTCCGGAAAAATCCGGCCTCGGAACCGGTCTCCCAAAGTGAAATACAGCAACTGTGCGTTGATGGCAGTGCCGTTTGGGTTGAATACACTGTGAAATATCGATTCAACGAAAACGGCGAAATCGAAGCGGTAGGGATTAGCCGCAACATTGAGGAACGGAAACGCAAAGAGCAGGAAATCTATTATTTCAGTACTCACGATTATCTGACTGCGGCCTATAACCGCGCCTATTTTTTCGAGCGGGCGACTGCTGAAATTGCACGGGCAAACCGTGACCAGCAACCGTTGGCGATGATGTTTGTGGATTTGGATTCTTTTAAACAGGTCAATGATCACTATGGACATCTGGTTGGCGATGAAGTCTTAAAAAACATAGCGAGCACGATATCCGCCAAACTCAGGAAATCCGATGTCTTTGCCAGATACGGCGGCGAGGAGTTTGTCGTATTGATGCCCGGCGTATCGCTGGCTGCAGCTTGCGGGGCGGCGGAAAAAATTCGTCATGTAGTCGAAAACCAACCAATGCCATCGATGATTAAAATGACGATAAGTATTGGCATTACTGAGCGAAAATCGAATGAATCGCTGGACGATTGGTTGCAGCGAACCGATAAGGCCATGTACCGGGCAAAGGAAAATGGCCGTAATTGCCTTTTTGCCTGTGAATCTTAATGAGCTTGGATAAACAATTTATGATAGCGCCAGCACTCCCTGCGGGCAAACGTGGGTGCAGAGGGAACAGCCGTCGCAGCGGGACGCATCTACGTTGATTCGTTGCTCGATGAATCGGATGGCGCCTTTGCCGCTCTCCTGACAGGAAACATAGCATTTGGCGCAATGAATGCATTTTTCTGGGGCGACGACGGTGGACCGTCTTCGCCAGTCCATGTTCAGCCGTTCCCGGGCTTCGATCTTGGGCAGCGCCGCGCCGGTGATTTCCCCCAGGTTTCGCAGCCCTTTGCGATTCATATATTCTTCCAGTCCGGCGAGCAGCGGCGTGATGATCTGATAACCGTTCAGCATGACGGCGGTGCAGATCTGGACACAGCTAGCGCCGACGGCGAAATATTCCACGATATCCTGCCAACGGGCGATGCCGCCGATTCCCGAAACCGGTACTCCGGTCGCCTGGGCGATCTGCGCCACGCAGCGGAGACCGATCGGCTTGACCGCCACACCGGAATAGCCGCCGAACGAGGTGTTGCCGTTTACTGAGGGCAACGGTTCGAAGGTGTCGATGTCCACGCCCATCAGTACCTGCACGGTATTGATCGCCGCGATCGCATCGGCGCCGGCTGCCACGACAGCCCGGGCGATATCTTGAATGTTGCTGGCGT
>CAZRQI010000302.1:0-2360 GCA_964602025.1 uncultured Veillonellaceae bacterium | reverse complement strand
TCGATTTATCCGGCGATGAAAGATCAGATTCTGGCCCTGGCCGCCGCCAGCAACATGCTGTCCGGTCTGGACGGCCTGTATATGTCGATCTGGATGGGCCTGCCGCTGACGGAATGGCTGTACAAAAAGTTATATCCGATCAAACATGGCACGCCGGCGCCGGCAAGGGGGGAAGAAAAATGAGCTTTGCCAATATCGTATACATCACCTTTCTCACCGCGGGCATGACGTTGGTGGCGAATCTCGTCGGTTACAAAAACGGCATCGTCGATTCGATTCCCGGCATGTTGATTCTGATCGCCATCTGCCTGCTGGGCGTCGTCATGGCCAAATTCATCCCCGGCGGCCTGCCCAGCGTCGCCTATATCGTCGTCATCGGCTGCGTCGTCACTTATCCCGAATTTCCCGGCGCAAAAGTCATGAACGCCTATATCGCCAAAGTCAATTTCCTGGCGTTGACCACACCGATCCTCGCCTATGCGGGCATCGGCATCGGCAAGGATATGGACGCCTTCCTCAAATCCGGCTGGCGCATCTTCATCGTTGCCTGCGCCGTATTTTTCGGTACATTTCTCGGCTCGGCCATCATCGCCGAAGTAATTTTGAAGATGCTGGGCCAGATCTGAATCTTATTTCCCGGGCAATACTCGCGTAACCGTCGTGATCTGACCGACAAACCGGGTTCAAATGCAAGGACCGCTCCGGATTCGAGCCGGAGCGGTCCTTGTTTTACGCAACTGTCTCTTTATTTTCCCCATCATCCTTCGGTTCAGTTGATCGTCACTTGGTAGCCTTCCCGCCGCAAAGCGGCGAGGATTTCCGCGGTGTGTTCGGAGTCCCGCGTTTCCAGACTGATCTGCACCTTGGCCTGCCCGAGCGGAACATCATGCTGGATCCGGTCATGATGGACGTACAGCACGTTGCCGCGGCTGGCGGCGACGCAGGACAGCAACTTCTGCAGCGAACCCGGTTTGTCCACGACGCAGGTCGTGAGAATCACCCGCCGGCCCGCCTTGACCAAGCCTCGCTCAATGATCCGGGCGATAAAATTCACGTCGATGTTGCCGCCGGAGATCAGACAGGCTACCGGCCCGCCGGCATTGATTTTTCCATGTAGAAGCGCTGCCAGCCCGATGGCGCCGGCCCCTTCCACAACCAATTTGGCGCGTTCGAGCAGCATCAGGATCGCCGAGGCGATCGCTTCGTCGTCGATCGTGACCATCTCATCCACATACTGCCGCACCATTTCGAACGTCGCGCTCCCCGGAGCCTTGACGGCGATCCCGTCGGCGATCGTCACGGCCGCCTGCGTCTGAATCAGGCGGTCCGCCGCCTTGGATCGGACCATGGCGTCGGCGCCCTCGGCTTGAACGCCGATGACTTTGACCTGCGGCGCCAGACTCTTGACCGCTTTCGCCACCCCGGCGATCAATCCGCCGCCACCGACCGGCACGATCACCGCCCGGACTTCCGGCAACTCCCGCAAAATCTCCAGCCCGATGGTTCCCTGCCCTGCCATCACCGCCGGATCATCAAAAGCGTGAACAAAAGTCAATCCGTCCGCCGCCGCCAGCTCTTTGGCCCGGGCATAGGCTTCGTCATAGGACGCTCCCGCCAACACCACTTCCGCGCCATAGCCGCGCGTAGCGCTGACTTTCGACAGTGGCGCCGTTTCCGGCATGACAATCACGGCCCGGATTCCTGCCTGCCGCGCCGCATAGGCCACGCCCTGCGCATGGTTTCCCGCCGACGCCGCAATCACGCCGTGGCCTTTCTCTGTCGCCGACAACAGCCGGATTTTATTGAAAGCGCCGCGCAATTTGAAGGAGCCCGTCTTCTGCAGGTTTTCCAGTTTCAGGTATACCGGCTGCCCCACCATCGCCGAAAACGTCGAACTCGCTTCGAGCGGCGTTTCATGGGCGATTCCCGCCAGCGCCCCGGCCGCATCGCGAATATCTTCAAGATCCGGGTAATGATTCATTGGCCGACTCCCCTTTCCGCAACAAATACAATCCGCCCAGAATCACGCCGCCGCCCAGTGCCTGCAGCCAGCCGAAACTCTCCCCCAGCAGCAGGATGGACAGAACGACGGTCAACACCGGTTCCAGATTCATGACGATGGACGCATCCGACGGCCCAACCAGCCGCAGGCCGACAAAAAACAACACAATGCCGATATAATTGGCGAAAAACGCCGTGCCGAAAATCGCGCCCCAGCCGCTGGCCGGAAGCACCCAGAGCAAATCGCCGGAAAACGAGCCATAGGCAAAAAACGCGGCGGCCGTGGCCAGCGCGGACCAACCGACCGTCAGGAGCGGCGAAAGATCCGCGACAATCCGGTGGCTCAGCAGAACATGGCA
>CAZRQI010000301.1:0-2361 GCA_964602025.1 uncultured Veillonellaceae bacterium | reverse complement strand
CGTCAAGAACGTTCTCGGCATCTGGTCGCTGATCATTGCTCTCGTGGTCGGCATTGCCGCCGCGATCCTCATCGGTTACAAATCGATGCCGAAAGGGATTACCATGGCGAAATCCATCAACGCCGGCGCTATCGGCTCCCTGCTCGCGATCATGAATACGGCGTCGGAGGTCGGCTACGGCAACGTTATCGCTTCCCTGCCCGGTTTCAAAACCATCGCCAACTTCCTGCTCGGCATCAAGTTCGGTGGTTCGCCGCTGGTTTCCGAAGCCTTGACGGTCAACATCCTCGCCGGGATCACCGGTTCGGCCTCCGGCGGGATGTCCATCGCACTCGGCGCCATGGCCAAACCCTGGCTGGAATGGGCCGCCCAAGTCAACCTCGACCCGCAGATGCTGCACCGGATCGCCTCCCTGGCCTGCGGCGGCCTGGACAGCCTGCCGCATAACGGCGCGGTCATCACCTTGTTGGCCGTCTGCGGCATGACCCACAAGGAATCCTACATCGACATCGGCATGATCACCGTTGTTGCCACCGTGGCCGTCAGCTTCATCATGATCGCCTTCCATGCGGTTACCGGCCTGGTGTAACCCATAGCCTGAATAGCCAAAACATACTTAACAAAAGCGGCGGTTGCCCGGATTCGGGCAACCGCCGCTTTTTAATCAATCCCGCTGACTTGTATTCGTGTAGAGCTATTTCTTCAGTACAGTCGCCTTGCCGTCGGTGACCAAAACTCCGTCCTGATTGGTGACCGTTGTCCGAAGAATCAGGCGGTTCTTGCCTTCGATTTTCTCCAGCACCTCGACGGTCGCGGTAACGGTGTCGCCGATTTTGACCGGCGCCTTGAACTGCAGTTCCTGACCGAGATAGATGGTGTTCTTTCCCGGCAGGGCCGTCCCCAACACTGCGGAGATGAACCCAGCCGACAGCATGCCATGAGCGATCCGGCCCTGGAACATGGTCGTTTTCGCAAATTCCGCGTCGATGTGCACCGGGTTGAAGTCGCCGGTAATGCCGGCAAACGTATACACGTCATATTCCGTAACGGTTTTGGCCATACTGGCCTTGTCCCCGACTTTGATTTCCGCAAAAGAAATGTCTTGGACCATATACAGCACTCCTTTCCAATTTCACAATTCGTGAATTCATTCACAGATTCGTTCAAAAAGAATCCGGCGAAGTCACGGACTCCGCCGGACAAACTGGTTCATCCGATGTTTTTAACGCTGTTAGCGTTTATTTGCATTCTGCCTTGTATTTTTTGAACTCCGCGGTGAGCAGCGGCAACACTTCCATCACATCACCGACGATCCCATAGTCGGCAACCTTGAAGATCGGTGCATCCGAATCTTTGTTGATTGCGATGATGGTATCCGAAGAAGACATGCCGGCCAGGTGCTGAATCGCCCCCGAGATGCCGCAGGCAAAGTAGATTTTCGGGCCGACGGTCTTACCGGTTTGCCCGACCTGATGCAACGCGGGTTTCCAACCGGCGTCGACTGCCGCGCGGGAAGCGCCGACAGCGCCGCCGAGCGTCAGCGCCAAGTCTTCCACTGCGCTGAAGTTTTCC
Organism: uncultured Veillonellaceae bacterium; assembly: GCA_964602025.1. Classification (GTDB taxonomy): domain Bacteria; phylum Bacillota; class Negativicutes; order UBA1444; family UBA1444; genus UBA1444. Next base: position 789 of record CAZRQI010000301.1, on the reverse strand, counting down.
GGCTTGCCCATGCCGCGGCCACCGGAAACGATGATATCGGCTTCTTCCAGTTTGCAGTTGGAAGTGCAGACCGAGATGAGTTCCAGCAATTTGACTTTCAGGTCTTCCGCCTTCACTTTGCTGGCCACTTTGACGACTTCGCCGGTGCGGCCGGGTTGTGGAACGGGACGTTTGAACACCTTCGGCCGGACTGTTCCCATCTGCGGGCGATGATCCGGGCAAAGGATATCGGCCATGATATTGCCGCCGAAGGCCGGACGAGTCCAGATGACCAAGCGGGTTTCCGGATCGATGGAAAGACCGGTGCAATCGGCGCAAAGGCCGGTGCGGGTCCGGGCCGCGATGCGGGGGCCGAGATCCCGGCCATCATTGGTCGCACCGACCAAAACAGCCGCTGGTTTATATTGCTGGATCAGATCGACGAAAGCGACAGTATAGGCTTCCGTATTGTAATGTTCGTATTCGGGACCTTCCACCAGATAGACCTTGTCGGCGCCGCTTTCAAAAAGTTCGCCGGACATGCCTTCCACCTGATGACCGATCAACACGCCGGCCAATTCCTCGCCGAGTTCGTCGGCCAGTTTGCGGCCCTCGCCCAGGAGTTCATGGGCAACGCCCTTGACTTGTCCTTCGGCCTGCTCGATGAACACCCATACGCCTTTATACTGGGTTTTATCCATGGCGACAGTGCGCTCGATTTCTTCCCGATAAATCGCTTCGACCGGGCATACAGAAATACAGGCGCCGCACATGGTGCATTTTTCAGTGATATAGGCTTTGCCTTCCTGC
>CAZRQI010000300.1:0-2365 GCA_964602025.1 uncultured Veillonellaceae bacterium | reverse complement strand
CGATGAAGTGAAGGAGGAAACAAACATGGGAGCACTCGGGTATATCGACGGACGAACGGTGGATTTGAAGGAACTGGTCATTGCGATGGAAGATCGGGGCTATCAATTTGGCGATGGTGTGTATGAGTACACCAAGGTGTACAATGGCAAGTGTTTTTCTCTCAAGCCGCATATCGACCGCTTGTACCGCTCGCTGCGCGAACTGAAGATTCCGGCGGTGTTTACATTCGACGAGATGGCTGGTATTCATGAACGGCTGATTGTCGAAAGCGGTATCCAAAATGGCGGGATTTATCTGCAGATTACACGCGGTTGGGCGCCGCGGGGTCATGCTTTCCCCGATACTGTGATTCCTTGTCTTACAATGACCATCCGGTCGAGCAATTTTAACGCGGCCCAGTGGGAGACCGGTGTGGGCGCGATCTCCGTACCGGATGAGCGGTGGCTGCGCTGCGATATCAAATCCCTGAACTTGCTGGGCAACGTTCTCGGCAAACAGAAGGCCAAAGAAGCGGGCTGCTATGAAGCCCTCCAGATCCGGGACGGCAAAGTGACGGAAGGAACCAGCAGCAACTTTTTCATCGTCAAGGATGGCATACTCTGGACTTTCCCGGTCGGCAACCTGATCCTCAAGGGAGTGACCCGGACGCTCGTCATCGATCAGATTATGCCGGAACATGATCTGTCCGTGATGGAAAAAGCTTTTGACCTGGATTTTGCATTTAAGGCCGATGAGGCGTTTCTGAGCGGGACGACGACTGAAATCATGCCCATTGTCACCATTGATGGCAAGCCGATCGCCGATGGCAAGCCCGGCCCGATCACCCGCAAGATCCAGAAATCCTATAAAGACCTGATTGCCAAGGAGTGCAACCTGGCATAAGAGTGCCCTTGAAATTTTTCGGTCGCATGCGACAAGGAAAGGCCGTTTTTCATACGGCCTTTCCTGATATTCCGGCCGCTTTCCCCCTGATTGACGGTGAAATGGAGGCGAAACACGGTTTGCCTGATCCGAATCTTCGCATTTTATCCCGGACCGCATTACTGCTGGCGTTGACGATCGTCTTCCAGTCATTGCGCTTTTTGCTTCCGTTGCCGGCGATCGCTTCCACCTTTTTGGTCGGGTCGTTGGTCAACGCCTGTTTGTTGGTGGCGGCGCGTTTGACGGGAAGGAAGGCGGCGTTTCTGATCGCCTGCGTCACGCCGGTCATCGCCTACATCCAGCAGCTGTTGCCTTTGCCGGTGTTTATCCTGCCGGTGGCGGTCGGCAATGTCCTATATATATGGCTGTTCACTCAATTGGCGAAGATCGGGCCGGTTCCGCCGGCGATCGGCGGGGCGGCGCTCGGAAAGGCGATTTTCTTTTATCTGGCTTTTTCCCAACTGCTCAAATTCATCGACCTGCCGCCGGCGCTGGCGGCGGGGTTGCTGTTTGTGATGGGGTGGCCGCAGTTTGTGACGGGGGTTCTGGGAGCGGTGTTGGCGTTGTGGGTCGGGAATCGGCTCCGACGTCTTGAGTAAATGGGACAACAATAATTAGAAAAGGTGGGTTAACAGTTGAAATCTCTGGAGGAAATGGAAAAAGCCCTGTACGAAGCGGCAGGCCGCAACTACAGGGCAAACTACAATTGTGCGGAATCGGTGCTCCGGGCCTTTTGCGAGCAGCTGCAGCTCGACGTGACTCCGGATGCGCTCCGGGTCGCCGCGGGATTCGGCGGCGGGATTTACGCCAAGGAAGGGCCTTGCGGCGCCGCGACCGGTAGCGTCATGGTTCTCGGAATCCTGGCCGGCCGAACCGACCCCTCGCAGGATAAGAAACCCATGAAAGACCTGACTCGCGATTTTATGGACCAGTTTGTGGCGAAGTTCGGCGACTTGAGCTGTGGTTGCCTGAATCCCTACGCGAATGGAACGCCGGAGGCGAAGGAAAACTGCCATGCCATCACGGCGGGCGCCGCCGAACTGCTGATGCGGTTTATTGCGGAGCGGGGCCTTCGTAGCGGCAACTGAGTCCCTGGGGATTGAAACACAGGTTGCAGGAAACGCAGGTCGCTTTGGGCTGACCCGCCGCCAGTTTGTTGACCACATCCGGTTCCCGGATGAAGGGGCGGCTCATGGAAATCATGTCGGCGGTTCCTTCGGCGAGTACGGATTCCATTACACTGAGTGAACGAAGGCCTCCAACCAGAATGACCGGCACTTTCACCGCCGCCTTGATCTGTTTGGCGGCTGGTGCGAAGTAGGCTTCCTGATCGGGTTGTGTAATTCCGGGTTTGGACATGACGATGCGGGTTTCCTTGATCGTACCGCCGCTGGTTTCGATCGCATCGATGCCATGCTCGGCGATCATTTGGGCGGCGTAGAC
>CAZRQI010000299.1:0-2370 GCA_964602025.1 uncultured Veillonellaceae bacterium | reverse complement strand
ATATCTACGCCTGCGCCGCCACGCTGTACCACATCGTGACCGGCATGGTTCCGCCGGAAGCCTCGGAACGCGTGGCGCAGGATACCTTGCAGCCGCCCGTCGCCCTGGTTCCTGGCTTATCGCCGCATTTCAGCTTTGCCATCATGCAGGCGCTCTCGATCGATCCGGCGAACCGTCCGCAGTCCGTGGCGGAATTTCAGGGCGCACTGAAGGGACAACCTGTCGCGATCCCGGCGCCGCCTCCCCTATATGCAGCCCCCGCGGCTCCGCCGCCACCGCCTGCCTACGCGGCCCCTGCCTGGCAGCCTCCCCCGCCCCCGTCCGCGTCCGTCACCCCGCCGCCGGCTCCTCCCGCCGCGCCGGATTCCCGCTGGATGTCGCAGGGAGCGCCGCCTCCACCGCCCCCCGGCCCGATGCCCTATCAGGGTTATCCGGCTCCGGTTCCGCCACCGCCGTCCGCCGGCAAAAAAGGCCGCAAGCTGCTGTGGGTGGCGGCTGCCGTCGCGACTTTGCTGATCGGCGGCGTGGCCCTCTCCTATAACAGCATGAACGGCTACCAGACCATGAGCTATAAATCGGGAACCTACGAAGGAAATGTCAGTTGGGGCTCCCCGTCGGGCAAAGGCAAGCTGACGTACGCCGACGGCGCGGTCTACACCGGCGATTTCTCCGGCGGGCAACGCCAAGGCAAAGGAGTGTACCGGACCAAAAACGGTGACACCTACGAAGGAGAATGGAAAAACGACAAATTCGACGGTCAGGGAAAATTGGCGCTGGTCAGCGGGTTGCGTTACGAAGGCTCCTTCAAGGAGGGCAAGCGTAGCGGGACCGGCAGCCAGGTCCATCCCGACGGTCGCAAGTACACCGGCGCCTGGGCCAATGACAAAGCCAACGGGGCCGGCGTTCTGACCACCAAAGACGGCGCCAGGTACACCGGGCCATTCAAAGAAGATATGCCCCACGGCGAAGGAACCTTGATCACCGCCCGTGGCGATCAATATGTCGGCAACTTTGACCAAGGCCACATGAGCGGCCAGGGAACCTTGACCTACAAAGACGGCCGGGTCTACAAGGGATCGTTCGCGAATGACAAGAAGAACGGCCAGGGGACGATGAAATGGGCTTCCGGCAGCCAATACGCCGGCGAATGGAAGGATGACAAACGCCACGGCAAAGGCACACAGGCTCTCATGAACAGCGGCGTCGTCATCGCCGAGTATATCGGCGAATATCGCGAAGACGTTCCTTACAGCCAGAACGGTCAATACCGGGTAGTTCTGAAAAAAGACGGGCGCACGGTGGTCGCCACCTATCGCGACGGCTCCTTCTACTGGTAATTCGGCAAGCAAAAAAATCCCGGGCATCCGCGCTGGATGTCCGGGATTTTTGTTTGCCGCAATCGGGTCGGGATGGGTCAGGGCAGTTGTACGAACATGCCTTTTTCAATCTGTTCGGGATTGCCGTTGCTGATTGTAGCAATGGCAATTTTTTCTTTTACGCTGTTTACCGTGATATGGGCCAGCGTGTTGAAGCTGACGTCGAGGACTTCGCCGGTGCTCGGATCACGCAGGGCTTCCGCGTTCCCCACCACGAAGGTCATTCCTTCTTTGACCCCTTCCCGGGTCCCGCGGTTGATGTAGACGTTGCCGTCCTTGACCAGGACCACGTTGCCGCGCCAGGTAACCTTCGGCAGCTGCTCGATCATCCACTGCACGCCCTGTTGCACCGCGTTTTCCACAGCCTTGCCGACATTGTCGCTTTTGAAACCGCCGGCGCCGGCGCCCCAGCCATTGCCGGAGTAGCCGATCGCGCCGCCGGATTTGTTGGCTTTGCCGACCACGCTCTTGGAAGCGAGGATCTGCCCGGTGGAGGTATGAATCATATACATCGTCACATTCACTTGCGAGTTGGAGCTGGCGCCGCCCAGCGAGACTCCGCCGATGGAGATTCCGCCGCCGCCGCCGCTTGTGTTGTTCTGTACATGTGTGATTGCGCCTTTAACGAGAATCTGGGCCGGCGTCATGTTACCCACGCCCGGCGTGATGGCCCCCTGCGCGGTGCGCCCGGATGCCGCCAGGTCCTGCTCGCCCATGGCTTCCTTGCGCATATCGGTTTCGCCGAGCACGATAAATTTTCCGGTCTGGTTGAGAATATCCGTCATGATGATGCCCCAGCCATCGCCGATGTCCCATTGGCCGCGCCAGCCAGCCCGGTTTTCAAATTTGGCGACCGAAACCGTATAGCGCAGTCCGCCGGTCGCACTGGAAGCCGGCATGTCCGGAGCCGCCAGGGCTGCGACGGGAACTAGGCTGATCACCATCAATACACATAAAAAGAGCGCTGTCGAGACACTTCGTTTCATTGTCAACC
>CAZRQI010000298.1:0-2379 GCA_964602025.1 uncultured Veillonellaceae bacterium | reverse complement strand
ACCACGACCGGATCGATAAAATCCTTCATGGCCTGCGCCGCCAAGGATCCACCGGCATGCGCCACCGGCATGACCGAAACTTCTTCCAGGTTAAAGGCATCCATCACTTCGCGCTCCACGACCAGGGCCCTGTTCAGGTGTTCGCAGCATTGAACCGCCAGAAACCCTTCCCATTGAAACATCTCGTCCCGCAAGGCATGCAGAATGGTTTCCGCAACCTCCAGCGAACCGGCGGTGCCGATACTCTCGCCGCACACCTCGCTCGTGCTGCAACCCACCACCAGAATCTGTCCTGGTTGCGGCTGCACCGCCTTGTAATATTCACGCAGAACGGCCAGCGTTTCCGCGCGGATGAGTTCCAGTTCCGCCTGCACTATGACTGCCTCCCCTGCTCATACGCCATCATCTTGTCGACACGGCGGGCATGGCGTCCACCGGCGAACTCCGTCTTCAGCCAGGTATCCAGAATCAGGGCGGCCAAGCCGGGACCGATGACCCGTTCTCCCATGGTCAGGATATTGGCGTCATTATGCTCCCGTGACATCTGCGCCGAAAAAACATCATGGCAATTCGCCGCCCGGATGCCGGGCACCTTGTTGGCGGCGATCGAAACGCCGATGCCGGTACCGCAGAACAGAACGCCTTTTTCGTATTCGCCCCGGACCACCGCTTCGGCCACCTGCACCGCAATATCCGGATAATCGGCGGACTCGTTGCAATACACACCGAAATCTCTGAAATCCACACCGCACTCCTGCAGGTGGGCGATCATCGCCTGTTTCAGAGCAAACCCGCCGTGATCACTCCCCAATGCAATCGTCAATCGATTCACCTCCTTGCATATCAGGCTATGTTTCGTCATCTCTTCATTCATTTCCTGCCAGCGGCAAAATTTTCCGCAGGGCGGCTTCCACCAAATGATCCAGTTCCTCGGCGCACATCTGGTACTCGGAAACCGGTCCGCCTACCGGATCCACCACGTCTTCCATTCCGCCCCCGTATTCACTGAGCAGAAAGATCCGCTCCGCATGGTCGGTAAAGCACTTCCGCAATTTTTCCTGATGCGAACGGGTCATGACCAGAATCAAATCGGCTTCGGCGATTTGCGTCGCCGTCACCTGGCGCGAGCGATGGGATGTGATCGAAGAAATTCCCCGCCGGCCCATCACACTGACGGCCTCCGGCGATGCCGGCTGTCCTTCCCAGGCCGAAATCCCCGCCGAACTCACGCTGACTTTGTCGGCGGCAGCCGCCTTGTGCAATTTTTTCCGCAACAGGGCTTCGGCCATCGGACTGCGGCACGTATTCCCGGTACAGACAAACAATACCCGAACCAAAATCAATTTCCCTCCCCGACTGAACTAGCCGCCTTGTACAGGCGATTCATCAAGGCCCGGCCGATTCCTTCCTCCCGGACCCCTTCGGCAAAAATCAAATCCACTGGATGATCGTCAAAAAAGCGGAGCGCTTCATACAAGCCGGCCGCGTTCTCAGCCGGTCGTTCCCGCGAACCATATATGGCCAGCGTCACTCCCGGAGGCAACAGGTCGGCCAGTTCCGCCGACACCATGACACCCACCGTTTTCCCTTGCTGCAACGCCGCCACTACCGCACGATTCATCTGCCGGGCCAAATTGGACCACTCCTCGGCGCTGCCGGCCGGAAACAACACCAGCGGCGCCGCCGGCGCATAATGGCGGTATTTCATGCCTGGCGCCCGTGGAGTCGTCGTGTCGTCGACACTCTGTCGGCCAGCCGCCCGCACCTGCGACAGATGCGCCTCGAGCATCTCCTGCGTCACGCCGCCCGGGCGCAAAATCGTCGGCGGTTGGGACACACAATCGAGCACGGTGGACTCCAGGCCAACCTCGCACGGCCCGGCGTCCAGCACCATCTCGATTCGCCCGTCCATGTCGGCCATCACGGCGGCGGCGGTCGTCGGACTGGGTCGACCGGACAAGTTCGCGCTCGGCGCCGCGATCGGCACCCCGGCCGCCCGAATCAGTTCCCGCGCCGCTCCCAGTGAAGGCAGGCGAACCGCCACCGTGTCCAGGCCGGCCGTCACGATATCCGGCACTGCGGTGGAACGCGGCAGAACCACGGTAAACGGACCCGGCCAAAATTTCGTCAATAATGGCTCCAGCCAATCCGGAACCGCAGTGACCCATTCAGCCAATTCGTCGCGTTCGGCGATGTGCAAAATCAAAGGATTGTCCGCCGGCCGACCTTTGGCTTCGAATATCCGGGCCACCGCCGCCGCGTCCAGTCCGTTCGCCCCGAGGCCGTACACGGTTTCCGTCGGAAAAGCCACCAACCCGCCCCGTCGAATGATGTCAGCCGCTGCCTCCATAATCCGCGGATCCGGCCGGTCGCGATCGA
>CAZRQI010000297.1:0-2386 GCA_964602025.1 uncultured Veillonellaceae bacterium | reverse complement strand
GACAAACGACACGATGCCGGCGAAAAATTGTCCGCCGCCCTTGATCAGGGCCGGACTCCACAACGAGGCGAACAGGCCGATCGCCGCACCGGTCATGATCAGTTTCACCCAGGCCGGGTTGTATCTTTGGTTCATTTTCCCGATGGCGGAATTCATCCGTTTGACGAAAATCAGGGCGACCAGCATCCAGCCGGCGTTGTTCAAAGCCATGCCCCAGATCGCATAGCTGAACGCTTTCAAGTCGAACGCCGCCGACCGCATGTCCACGTTGATCACTTTAGTCGCCAACGCCGACATGGCCAGTTCGGTCCGGGCGGCGCCGATGTCGTTCATCCGCATCCACGTCGTGGGTCCGCCCAATACCGCCAGCAACGCCAGCAGGATCACCACCGGCGCCAGCGACGGGCCGATCGCGGTGATCATCGCTGCCCGCATCCCTTTGATGCAGGAGCTGCGGGGCATCCCCAGCTTATCCGCCGCCTTGAATCCTTCCCGTAAAAACAGCATGCTCTGGATCAACACCACCAACACCATGGCGCTGGATGCGATCCACATTCCCGGACTGTTCATCACTGTCTGCAGATTCATACATACCCTCCTTCTTTACCGTCGCAAAATGTTGTCCGTTTCATTCCGTGCGTCCCAGCACTCTTCCCTGATGGACCTGTTGGTGACTTCCCTTGCTTACCGCTACCCGCCCGTTCACGATGACCGCGTCAATCCCGGTGGAATATTGTTTGGGCTCGGAATACGTCGCCTGATCCTGCACCCGATCCGGATCGAAAATGACCAGGTCCGCGAAATATCCCTGTTGAATCAGGCCGCGACCGCCCAGGCCGAGACGGCGCGCCGGCCGGCTGGTCAGCTTGTGGATGGCGTCCTCCAGCGTCAGCGCCTTCAGTTCCCGAACATAACGAGCTAACAGGCGGGTCGGCGTGCCGAAGGAACGGGGATGCGGCTTGCCGTAGGCCAGGATCCCTTCCGCCGACAGACTCATGGCATCCGAGCCGATCATCGCCTGCGGTTGCTGCAGGAACGTAATGACGTCCTCTTCCTTCATGGCGTAATAATTCATCTGCACCCGGCCATTCTCCGCAATCAGCAGATCGAACGCCGCATCATAGGGATCTTTGCCTTGCAGTTCGGCGATTTCCGTGATGAATTTCCCTTCCAGATCTTTGTTTTCGTCGCTGCGTACCGACGACACGAAGAACTTCTGCCAACCGCCGGCCGATTTAACGAAGTTTTGCCAACCCGGCAACCCGTCGGCGATTTCCTGCCGCAACCGGATTCGGATCGCCGGGTCGCCCAACCGCTGGATCATCTTTTCCACGCCGCCTTCGAAAATCCAGGGCGGCATGCAGGCGGACAGCGAAGTCAGCCCCGCCGTATACGGATATAGGTCATACGATACTTCGATGCCTTCGCGCTCGGCCTTCGCCAGCCGTTCCAACACCAGATCGGTCTTGCCCAGCATGTTTTGGCTCAACAGTTTCAGATGCGAGATGTGGACCGGCACGCCGCCGGCTTCACCTATCCGCAGGGCTTCGTCGATCGCGCCCATGATCCCGTCGCTTTCGGTGCGCATGTGTGTGCAGTAAATCCCCTTGTAGGGCCGAATCATCTTGCAAAGCTCGCCGATCTCTTCCGTCGAGGAATACTCGCCCGGCAGATACACGAGCCCGCTGCTGAGACCGAGAGCGCCTTCGGCCATCGACGTGTCAACGAGCCGCTGCATTTCCTTTAACTCTTGCGCCGTGGGATTGCCTTTGGCGAATCCCATCACGGCGATCCGGACAACGCCCTGCCCCAGAAGCGGCGCGATATTCAGCGCCGGCGGGTTGGTTTCGACATATTGCAGATACTCTCGGAAACTCGTCCAGGGCAATTCGATTTTCACCGGGATCGAACCGATCAGGCGGGTTCCCAGATAATCGATCAGCTGCCCCCGGTTCTCCTCGCGGATCGGCGCCGGACCGATACCGCAGTTGCCGACGACTTCCGTAGTGACGCCGCTGTGGATCTTGCTGTTGGCGTTGCGGTCGTACACGACGGACAGGTCGGAATGCGTGTGCATGTCGATGAATCCGGGAGCGACCACCTGGCCGCCGGCGTCGATGGTTTGGCCGCTTTCCCGGTCGCGCAGGTCGCCGATGGCCACGATCCGGTCGCCGACGATGCCGATATCGCCCGAATACGCCGCCTGGCCGCTGCCGTCCACGATGCGCCCGTTGATGATCTTCAGATCAAACACGATTGGCTTCACACTCCTTCTTAAAAATGAATGACACGATCAGTTCGCCGCCGCGTCGTCCAGGTTCAACACGCTGGCCGCCAGCAACTTCGCCCGTTCGAACAGGCTGTCAACCACGGCGAATTCCTCCGG
>CAZRQI010000296.1:0-2402 GCA_964602025.1 uncultured Veillonellaceae bacterium | reverse complement strand
TCACGGATATCCTTAATCTTGTCGTAAAGATCGAAAGTTGCACTGTTCCCCAGAACGCCCGGTATTGTATTGGCCTGAAGGGTAATCGTCGGTTTCAGATCGCGCCGCCAAATGAGTCCTTCTTCCGCCTCATAACTGATTTTAGCGATCTGATCCAACGGAACGTATTTTCCGTTCCCGATATGCACATTCAGATTTTTGATCTGCGACAGATCGTTTCGGTTCTGAGAATCAACCCGAAACACTATTCCGACGGTTTTGTCTTTTTTCCGGAATTCAGCAATTGACATTCCAGAGATCATGGCTTGCAGATTTCCGGACAATGTAGAACTGTCCAGCACCAATACGCGGGCCTTATCCTGATTGATTCGAAGGTGCATGACTTTGCTTTTTTCATTCCAGTCTTGGTTGATGTCGACCAAATTGGGGTCGGCGGCCATCCGCTCCCTGACTTGTGACGCAATTTGTCGGACTTGTTCATGATTGGGGCCCTTGACCCGCAGCATTACAGGGTAAGGGCTGGAGGGACCGGTTTGAATGACCCGGACATTTCCCTGAACTTCCGGGAACTCGGTGGCAAGCAATTGATTGGTTTTGCTTATTAGCTCAATGCGCGCCTTCAGGTCTTTGCCGACCACAATAAATTGCGCGAATGACTTATCCGGCAGAACGGGTTCGAAGGTCAGGACGAAACGCGGCGCCCCTTGCCCCACATGGTAGGAATAGTTGGCGATATTGGGGTCTCCTTCATAATGCTTGGCTAACCGTGCGGCGACCTGTTCCGTCGCTTTCAGGGACGAACCTTCCGGCAACCTCAGATCAACGACCAGTTCCGGGCGGATAGAGGCCGGAAAGAATTCCTGTTTGACCAAACCCAGTAAAACAACAGACCCGACAAAACAAACCACGGTTGCACCAATAACTTTCTTTCGATGTGTCAGACACCAGGAAAGGATATTGCGAAACAGGACATAAAACCGGGTGTTGTAAATTTCATGACCGGAAGTTGATTTAACTGGTGGCTGTTTTATGAAAAAATATCCCAGCAGCGGTGTAACGAGTACGGAAACAAACCAGGAAATCACTAACGAAATTGTAATGACCGAAAACAGGCTGCCGACAAATTCCGAAGCGCTGCCCTTCGAAAAACCTACCGGAATGAAACCGGCGCAAGTGATCAAGGTCCCGATCAACATTGGAAAGGCCGTAACGGTATAGGCGTGACAAGCCGCGTCAAACCGGCTCCACCCCTGCTCCAGCTTTACGATCATCATTTCGATGGCGATAATGGCGTCATCGACCAACAACCCCAAAGAGATAATCAAGGCGCCCAACGAGATTTTGTTCAGGTCGATTCCGGCAATTGCCATGCAGACGAATACGGCCGCCAATACCAACGGAATGCACAATGCGACGACCAGGCCGGAACGAACGCCGAGACTGAGCAAACTGATCAGCAAGACAATGCCGACAGCCTCGCCCAGGGATTTTGTGAACTCGCCGATGGATTCTTTCACGACCTCGGGCTGATTGGCTACCACGTTGATTTCCAGGCCCAACGGCAAGTTCTTTTGGATTGCGGCAATCGTTTGTTCCAAGTTCTTTCCCAAACTCAGGATGTTGCCGCCTTTTTCCATCGACAGGGCAATGCCAATGGCGGGGCGACCGTTAAAAAACATCTTTGGTTCCGCCGGTTCTTCATAACTGCGTTCGATCCGGGCGATGTCTCCCAAACGGAAGGTCCGTCCATCAGCACGGATCGGCAGGCTGCGAAGATCATCCAGATTTTCAAAAAGACCGCTTACCCGGAGATATACGTTATCGGACGTTGTTTCCAACATACCGGAGGGAGTCATGGCATTCTGGGCGGAAACGGCGCTGGTGATGGCGGCGGGAGGAATGCCCAGCTGCGCCAGCTTGCCGCTTTCGATTTCGATGTAGACTTTTTCCGGTTGCACGCCGACCAGTTCCACTTTCTTTACACTGGCAACGCCCAATAGGGTTCGCCGGATCGTTTCCGCCTGTTCCCGTAATTCTTCATAGGTATAACCATCGCCCGTCAGAGCGTAAACACAGCCGAACACATCGTCGAAGCGGTCATTAAAGAAAGGGCCCTGCACTCCCGATGGCAATGTTCCCTTGCTATCATTCACCATGTTGCGGACTTCCAGCCAAGTCGGCCGGATCTGACTCTCAACCACAGCATCGTCTTTGAGGGAAACAAAAATTACCGCTACTCCTGGCCGGGAATAGCTCTTAAGATAATCAAGCCCCGGCGTATCCTGCAGTTTCTTTTCGATCTTGTCGGTTACCTGCTCTTCAATCTGTCGGGCGCTGGCCCCCGGCCAATACACGCTGACCACCATCTGGCGGATGGTAAAGTCCGGGTCCTCCAAACGCCC
>CAZRQI010000295.1:0-2406 GCA_964602025.1 uncultured Veillonellaceae bacterium | reverse complement strand
GCCACGCCTACGACAAGGACGGCGCGTTCTGGCTGCGCAGCACCGATTTCGGCGACGACAAGGACCGGGTCATCATCCGGGACAACGGCATTCCCACCTACTTCGCCTCCGACATCGCCTATCACGACAACAAATTCCGCCGCGGCTTCGAAAAAGTCATCAACATCTGGGGCGCCGACCATCACGGTTACATTCCCCGCATGAAAGCCGCCATGGCTGCTCTGGGCTACGCCCCCGAGCGTCTGGAAGTGCTGATCCTGCAGATGGTGTCGCTGTACCAGGGCGGCGAGCTGGTCAAGATGTCCAAACGGACCGGCCAGGGCGTCACTCTTACCGAACTCATCGAAGAAGTCGGCCGGGACGCGGCGCGGTATTTCTTCATCATGCGCTCGCTCGACAGCCAGCTGGACTTTGACCTGGACCTGGCCAAATCGCATTCGAACGAAAATCCGGTGTACTATGTGCAGTACGCGCACGCCCGGATCGCCAGCATCTTCCGCCAGATGGCCGAAGCCGGAATCGCTTTCGACAGTTCGGCCCGGGCCAACCTGTCCTGCCTGACGTCGGGCTTTGAGCTGGACCTGATCCGCAAACTCGGCGATTATCCGGAGGAAGTCTCGGCGGCGGCCCGCGACCGCGCGCCGCACCGGATCGCCCGCTACGCCCACGAACTGGCGGGACTGTTCCATTCCTTCTACAACGGCTGCCGCGTTTTGGGCGTCGAGCCGGAACTGACGACGGCGCGGCTGACCCTGGTCACGGCGGCGCAGCGGGTGCTGCGGCACAGCCTGGCGATCCTCGGCGTGGACGCGCCGGAAGAAATGTAACCGCATTCCAGGCAAGCGCAAAAAAAGCAAGCGGGGGAACCGGCAGGGGAAGACCTGCATTCAATAGAACATCTATAATAGATGGAGGGTTAACGATGGGAGAAATGGACAAGACACTATCCGGCGTAGACTTGGCTTACCGTATTCTGAAAGAACGGAAAACCGACCTGTATTTTCGGGATTTGCTGACGGAAGCTCTCACTGCCAAAATGGTGCCGTCCTATCTGATGAAACAGGCGATGGCGGAACTGCATACCCAGATCAACATGGACAGCCGCTTTACTTTTAAAGGCAAAGGCTACTGGGGGTTGACCGAGTGGGCGCCGGTGCAGCGAACAACCGGGCGCTCGGATGAACCCTCCGCCGCGGTGCTCGATGAAACGGTCGAAATCCGGCGCACCAAGCTGCAGGAAATCCAGCAGCTCGATGAGGCCGAGGCGGGGTTAGCCGGCGACAACGACGAGCCGGCGCAAAATGACTAATACAGAACAAGGAGGGGAGACGCATATGCCCAAGTACATATTTGTTACCGGCGGGGTGGTATCTTCGCTGGGGAAGGGGATCACGGCGGCTTCATTGGGGCGCCTGCTGAAAAGCCGGGGCATGAAAGTCACCATCCAAAAATTCGACCCGTACATCAACTTTGACCCCGGAACCATGAGCCCGTACCAACACGGCGAAGTGTTCGTCACCGATGACGGCGGCGAAACCGACCTCGACCTCGGGCACTACGAACGGTTTGTCGATATCAACCTGTCCAAGAGCTCCAACGTGACGGCCGGCAAGATCTACTGGTCGGTCATCAACAAGGAGCGCCGCGGCGATTATCTGGGCAGCACCGTGCAGGTCATCCCGCACATCACCAACGAAATCAAGGAGCGAATTTATTTCGTCGGCCGCGAAGACAACGCCGACGTGGTGATCACCGAGATCGGCGGTACGGTCGGCGACATCGAGAGCCTGCCGTTCCTCGAGGCGATCCGCCAGGTGCGCAAGGAAGTCGGCAAGGACGATACCCTTTACATTCATGTCACACTGATCCCCTATATCGCCGCTGCCGGCGAACTGAAAACGAAACCGACCCAGCACAGCGTCAAAGAGCTGCGCAGCATCGGGATTCAGCCGGACGTCATCGTCTGCCGGACCGAGCACGAGATTTCCACCGACATGCGCGAAAAAATCGCCTTGTTCTGCGATATTGACCAGGAAGCGGTGATCCAGAACCGCACCGTCCAGTCCATCTACCAGGTGCCGCTGGTGCTGCAGGAAGAAGGCCTCGACCGGATCGTTCTGGAAAAGCTCAATCTCCAGGCCGGCGACGAAGATATGACTGAATGGAAGGCCATGGTGGAAAAAATTCTCCACCCGACCAAAACCGTGACGATCGGCCTGGTCGGTAAATATGTCGCCTTGCCGGACGCCTACATGAGCGTCACCGAAGCGCTGCGCCACGCCGGCTTTTCCCATGGCGCCTCCATCCAGGTCAAATGGGTGGACGCCGAACATGTGGAGAGCTGTAACGGCGATCTGGCCAAATACCTCGGCGATGTCGACGGCATCTTGGTGCCGGGCGGCTTCG
>CAZRQI010000294.1:0-2410 GCA_964602025.1 uncultured Veillonellaceae bacterium | reverse complement strand
TTTCGTTGCAGCCCTGAAGCGGCTACGGTTTTCCTACACGCCGGCGTATGCGTTGAAGCCGCCGTCCACCGGCACGACAATCCCGGTCACAAAGCCGGAAGCCTGGTCATCGGCCAGCCAGAGCAGCGTTCCCAGCAAATCCGCCGGATCGCCGAATCGTTTCATCGGGGTGTGACTGATGATTTTATCCGCGCGCGGCGTCAACGAACCATCGGGGTTGGTCAGCAGCGTCCGGTTTTGTTCGGTCAAAAAGAATCCCGGCGCGATGGCATTGACCCGGATTCCCGCCGGCGCCAGATGCACGGCCAGCCATTCGGTGAAATTGCCGATCGCCGCCTTGGCCGCGCTGTAGGCTGCGACCTTGGTCAGCGGATGATAGGCGCTCATGGACGATATATTGATGACGGTGGCGCCTTTGCGTCCCAACATCTGCCGGGCAAAAACCTGGGTGGGAATGAATGTGCCCATGAAATTCAATTGGAATACATGGTTGAAGCCTTCCACCTTCAAGTCAAAGAAAGTGCCCGCCAGCGGATTTTCCGCTGCGGGATCAAAAATCTCCTTGCTGGAAGTCGCCGTCGGATGATTGCCGCCCGCCGCATTCAACAGAATGTCGCAAGGACCCCATTTCGCCTGAATTACCGCCGCTGCCTTTTCAACAGCGGCTTTGTCCAGGACATCGCAGGGAACCGCAATGGCTTCCCCGCCGGCTGCCCGAATCGCTTCGACCACGGTTTGGGCTGTCGCCTCGGTCCGGTTCATGATGGCCACTTTCGCGCCAGCCCCCGCCAATGCTTTCGCGAACGCACTGCCCAGCACGCCGCCGCCGCCCGTCACCACTGCGACTTTATTTTGCAAAACCTTCTCCATGATTCATCGGCTCCTTCCTTATTTACGCTGACTATTTTTTCCGCTCCTATGATTATACTCCATTTCCAGCTGCACAATCGCCTCAAAAACGGCCTCCGCCTCAGGGCAGTGGTCGTTTTCTGCTTTTGGGGCGGCCTGTAAACGCTCTTTCATGGTCCAGACCTGCTCCAGTGTTGCTGCCGCCCCCTGGCTGTAAAGATGTTTGCGAAAGAAAAAATTCACAAACCAGTTTTCCATCAACCAACCCACCGGCTGATTTTCAGCGGCGTCAACCGTCGGCCCGGCATCAATCCGCTCGTAATTCTGCCGAAACAGGCGGCGGATCTGCTCCGCCATCGTTTCGGACTCCGCCAACCCGGCCAGACATTCCAGAGACCGGCGCACGATCCCCAAGCGGTTTTGCAGGGAAATCCGGCGCGATTGCAGGACATCGATCAGATGCCCCTCAATGGCGAAATAGTAGTGCATCGCCTGCGTAGCCGGCTTTTGTCCCGGATAAACATAGGTGACAAAATCCGGCGGCGTCATCGCCAGCGGCGATTGCTCGCTCCGCAACACTTGCAGCGGTTCCTCCCGCAGGGCCAGCTGCAAAGCCGCCGGACAGCTAAAGCTAAGCGAGAATTCCACGCCCCGTTCCGTATCCATCGGGTATCTGGGAAACCACTGGCAAACCGCGTCCAAGTGCTCATGCCCCGCCAATCGTTGCAATCGGCACAAATTGTCCTCAGTCAGAAACCAGCAGCCGCCGACGGATTTCTTAGCAACGCCGGCGAATTCGCCGTAATCGGCGGCCTTGCCCAGTCGGTAAAAGGCCTGCTGGAACTCCGGTTCTATTCCCATTGCCGCGAATAAATCATGATTGCGCCGGTATCCCGCTTCGTCGACCGTCACCAGCCAGTCGTTCCGGCAGCACCGGCCGCATTGGCGGCAGCTGAATTCTTTGACGATATCCAAATAGACAAACAGCATCGTATCTTCTTACCCCTGCAAATCCTTGTTCCATCGTTCCCACCACGAAACCAGCTCCGCCGCCGGCATCGGCCGGGCGAAATAATAACCCTGCACCTCATCGCAGTGCCGCGCTGCCAGAGCCGCCAGTTCGCCTTCGGTCTCGACGCCTTCGGCGATCACCCGCAAATTCAGATTGTTGGCCAGCCGGATAATGGTATCGACGATCGCCATGTTAATTTGCGAAGTCAGCATCGCCCGGACAAAGGATTGATCGATTTTCAGCTTATCCAGCGGGAAACGGCTGATATATCCCAGACTGGAATAACCGGTGCCGAAATCGTCGATCGACAGTTTGCAGCCGATCGCCTTCAATTTATGCATGGTATCCATGGTCACGGCGATGTTTTTCATCATGACCCCTTCCGTGACTTCAATTTCCAGAAACGAATCCATGCCGCATTCTTTCACCAGACGGGAAACTTTTTCGAGGAAGTCGGCCTGATAAAACTGGATGGCGGATATATTAACGGCCAAAGTGACCGGCGGCAGTCCCGCCCGGCTCCACTCCCGCCATTGCCGGGCCGCTTCG
>CAZRQI010000293.1:0-2416 GCA_964602025.1 uncultured Veillonellaceae bacterium | reverse complement strand
TGGAACAACCGCTCAGTCAGCCGGTTTGACCTTGCCCATGATCGCCAGAATCTGCAATACTGCACGGTCGACCGCTCCGGTATTTTTTACGACATGATCAGCAATACGCCAATTGTCATACTCTCCTTTGGCTTCGGCATAATCAATCCGTGCTTTGACGTCTTCATACTTTTCGCCGTTCATCATAAACCGGCTGAAGATGGTTTCCTTGTCAACAAGTATAAAAATCGACTCCATACGCTCGCCGATCAATTTCTTCAACTGATCAAACCCATCACGGTCGATGTCAACAGTGCTGGCCGGATACTGGTTCAGTTTCCGTGTGACTTCCTCCTTGGTCATCCCGAACAGGTAGCCGTTATAACTGACCCTCTCAAACGGTCGCGCCTGAGCAAATTGCTCGCTGTTGACGAAATAATAATCCACGCCATGCTGTTCGCCAGTTTTGGCTGGACGGGTGGTATGGCTGACCAACATCGGAATACCGTGCTTACGCAGCTCTTTCACCAGAGCGGATTTGCCGGAACCAGCCGGGCCAATCAAAGCGAACACTTTATTGATAAGAATCCTCTCCTTCCCTTGTCGGGTAAGCCGTGTCTGTGATGATTTTTGCGCTGTTTGGAAAAATACATTGCCAAATCCGCCTGTTTCCTCAGCCCTTCCAAGGTTTCCCCGTCCTCCGGGAAAAAACTGATGCCGATACTCACTCCAACGCTAGCTTCGTGGTCGCCAACCTGCTCACGCCTTACTATGAATCTTTTTTAACAGCCAGGCCATATTTTGCCCCAGATTCTTCATGTTGGCCATCCCTTCCTGGTCCTGTTCCACTTCCCCGATATCTTTCCCATACCCCATGTTCCAGTACGTGGATCCGACCAAAAACATCTCCTTGCTATGCAAAAAATGCGTCATGGTATCAAAAGCGCTGATTGCTCCGCCACGCCGGACCGCCGTCACCACAGCTCCCGCCTTGTGCCGCAGCAATCCTTTGTTGGCGGCCAGGACAATGCTGGCCCGGTCGATCAACGCCTTCATCTGCGAGGTCACTCCGGCGGAATAAACCGGCGAACCCAGAACGATTCCGTCGGCTGCGATCATTGTTTCCAGGCATTCGTTGAAAAAATCATCCGCCATAATACAACGTCCATTTTTGAGCTCCATACATTTCCAGCAAGCGGTGCATCCTTTTAAATTCCGGCCGGAAAGCTGAATCAATTTGGTTTCAATGCCTGCGGCGTTCAGTTCGGCAAACACGGTTTGGATCAAAATCGCCGTGTTGCCATCCTTTCGAGGACTTCCGTTGATGCCTACCACTTTCATTTTAAATTTCTCCTCTCAGCAAATGTCATAATTTATTAAATTTCGCGGATTTGCAGTCAATTCCTCTATCGGGCGATCCTTTTACAACTTGGGTGAAAATTTGAAGGGGCCTTCGCTTGTCTACACATGCGAAGGCCCCTTGTATTTTACTATCGTCACTACTGCTTGACCACCAGCACCGGAATCGGCGAGAGACTGATCAAACCGTGCGGAATACTGCCCAGCGGCAATTTGTCGAAAACTCCGTGCCCCTGCGCTCCCACGGCCACGATGTCGATTCCATTCTGTTCAATGAAATTCAACAAGCTCTCCAAAACATTGCCATGCAGAAGTTTTGTCTCGATGTTAACCCCTTGTCGGTTTCCGACGTCCTTTGCCTCTTCCATGAGCTTAACGTTAAGCTCCTCCAATTCCTGGAGGCGCTCCGCAGTGCGAGCCGGGCTGCCGCCTTCCGCCATGGCATAGGCCATGCCGACTTGGAAAGCTTCCACAACTTTCACCACGATCACCTGCGCGGCAATATGTTTAGCGATCTCGATCGACCAGTCCAAAGCCGCACGACTTTGGGGATATCCGTCAAAGGCAACCATGATTTTGCGTGAACCCGTCATGCCGGCAGATTTCCCGCCCGTCTCGGCAAGTGAATGATAGCGTTTCACCACCAACACCGGCATGTCGGCAACGCTAACCAGCCCATGAGTAACACTGCCAAGCAATAGTTGTTTCAAAGTTCCAAGACCGCGGGTCCCCGCCACGATCAGGCTGATTCCATTGGCGCCGGCATAATCCAGCAGCGCTTGCGAAACCTTTCCATTCAGCAGAGCGGTCGTTATCTCGACTTCCTGGCTTCGCCCCATCTCTTTGACGTTTTCCATCAGCTGCACATCAGCCTGCTGGGCCACGGCATACTTTTCAAACAACGCGTCAGGCAAAGTGCCGACTTCATCCCAGCGGGACTCGCGCAAAATCGGCTCGAACACTTTGGCGGCGCTAATGGCGGCGCCGGTCCGGCGACCGAAATAAATCGCCCATTGCAGGGCTTCTTTGCTTTGGAGGGAACCATCATACGCGACCAGAACTTTTTCCAGTTTTGCCA
>CAZRQI010000292.1:0-2427 GCA_964602025.1 uncultured Veillonellaceae bacterium | reverse complement strand
GGGCACAATCAATTGGTTTGCCGTAACGATCATGGTCATCTGGATCTCAGCTGCGGTCGGCGGATTGAGCGGCAACGACGATGATTGCTTTGCAAAAGCGTTTGGCGCAACCCTGGCGATCGGCATCGGGTATGCCAGCACCCGCGAACTCGTGGGTTCCGACATATCCCCGAACTGGTTTTCCTTGGCGACCATCGCCCTTTGGATCTTTGCCGCCGCGGATGCGGTCAGGGCCCGGCAAGCCGTGTAGTATGGACTGGTACTGATTGCGAACATCGTTCTTGGGTCTATCTATTTGATCGTTGCTTTCCCATAGGACCAACCGCGTTGCTTAACAGAAAAGGGACAAAACATGACCACCCGGAACGAGACAATCACCTGCCCGAAATGTGGGCACCAGTTCGCCGTCGCCGACGCCATGTCCGAACAAATCCGCAATTCCATGCGGGCGGAGATGCAAAAGGAGATCATCTTGTACGAAAAGCAGCTTGCCGAGCGGAAGTTAGCTTTCGGGCGGGAAACCGGGACAAAGGCGGTGCAGAAAGCCCAAGAAGAAGCTGCGCTACGCATGGGCGACATGCAGCAGGCCTTGGACGAGAGCAACAAGCAGGTCGAAGTGCTGCGCCGACAGGACCAAGTTAAGGACAAGGTCATCAGCGACTTGATGTCTGCGCTGGAGGACATGAAGCGCAGGTATGAACAGGGATTGATGGATTCGCAGGGGGAAGTCTTCGAACAAGACATGGAAGCCCACTTGCGGCGAATATTTGCCCGGGACGAGTTCCGTGCCATCAAGAAAGACGAGCACCGCACCGACCTGGTCCAGACAATCCTGAACGATGCCGGGCGAGATTGCGGGACCATTCTTTGGGAAATGGCGAGCGACAAGGTCTGGAGCCGGGATTGGACCCAGAAGCTCAAGGATGACATGTATCGGGAGGCCGCGGCCATCGGCATCCTTTCCTCCTTGGCCACTCGCGAGGGAATTGTACAGTTTGGGCATGCCGACGGGACCTGGATATCGGAACCCGCCTATGCGGTGGCGATCGCCGCGGCCATGCGGCAACAACTCATTGCCGTCGATCATGAGCTGCATGCCGCCACCGGCAACAAGGAGAAGGTCAAAATGCCTGCCTGCCACATCGCCGACCCCGAGTTCCGCCAACGGATCGAAAGCATGGTCAACACCTTCACAGTCATGAGCCGTCAGCTCATCGCAGAGAAGGCTGTCTTGGAACGGCAGTTGGCGCAACGGAAAAAGCAGGTCCTGCGCGTTGTCAAGAATAGCTCCGGGCTCTACGCTGATTTCTGCGGGATGATCGGCAGCGCCGCCCCGAAAAATCGGCGCGGCAACAAGCAGGGGGCGGGCCAAAAGAGAACGAAAGAAACATAAAGTGATTGTGGATGTGATTACCTGTGAGTACAAGATATGATTATCAAAGGGAGATGTGCATAATGAACGAAGAATCGCGAAACGCAATCAAGGCATGGATAAACGCGCAAAAAGAAAGCGGATGTTTTCCTGCGGCCAACCTCAAGGCGCTGGAGGATGAATTGGAAAATATATATGAACAGGAACGTCGCATAAACGAGAAGAAGGATGCGGCGCAAAACAATTTTGATGAGATAATGAAACGGCCTGATGTTTCAGACGAGCAACGGAATGCTCTGAGTGCAGCCTTGCGCGATGCGGCAACATCAATGGAATGTGATAAGGCCATTGATGAACTCGTACAATTATTTCAAAAAACGGGGGACGATCAATCGTCGGGTAAGGTGTAGCTACAATCAATCATGTCTAGTTTATGCATGGATTATAGGTGTTGATAGTGTCCAGTCTGACCAAATCCAGATTCAAGCTCGGTTGGGACTGTCCAACCAAGCTGTATTTCAATGATCATCGCACGGAATATTGCGATCTGATGACCGACGACCCGTTCATGGCCGGTCTGGCGGAGGGGGGGTATCAGGTCGGCGAGTTCGCGAGGTGGATGCTCTGCGACCGACCGCAGGCCGACATTATCGAGACCATGAACAAAGACGCCGCCCTGGCTGAAACCCGGCGCCGCATGGCGGATTCCCATGCCACCATTGCCGAAGCGGCATTTCAGCACGAGCATTTGTTCATCCGAGCAGACGTGATTGTCAAGGCGGGGAAAGTCCTCAAACTCTACGAAGTCAAATCGAAGTCGTGGGATGGGGAAGCCGAGTTTTGGACCAAGCGCGAACCCGTACGCCTGTCCGCCAAATGGGAAGAATACCTCCTTGATGTGGCCTTCCAAAAGCATGTGATCGAGAAATCGTGCCCGGGATTGACGGTGAAGGCGCATCTGGTCCTGCTGGACAAGGGAAAGTGCGCCAGCGTAGACGGCTTGAGCCGGATGTTCCCGGTCGTTCGCAGGAATGATAGGCCTTGTGTTGAGCGCC